>DATCKO010000031.1:0-5715 GCA_036562215.1 Haloplasmataceae bacterium
GTACCAATGCCACAATAAGCATCTAGAACTGTTTCTTTTCCTGTTAAATGAGCATATTCTATAGCTTTATGATAAAGAACTTCCGTTTGGATGGAATTAACTTGATAAAAAGATTTTGAAGATATATTAAATTTTAATCCACATAGAATATCGGTAATATAGCCTTTACCATATAGAACTCTTTCTTTATCTCCTAAGATAATACTCGTTTTTCTAGAATTAATATTTTGAACTATCGTAGTTATTTCGGGATGTTTTTTACGAAGTTCTTTCACAAAATTGTTTCTTCCGGGAAATATTTCACTAGATGTAACGATTACCACCATTGTTTGGTCCGTTTTTTTTGCTCTTCTGATTAATATGTGTCTAAGTAAACCGCTATTTTTATCTTCATCATAGATACTTAATTTTTGTTTAGAAATGATTTCCTTTATTGATTGTATAATTTCATCAGCTTTTGTATCATGAATAAGACTTGATGTAATAGGAATAATCTTATGACTATTTTCCTGATACATACCTGTAATAATTTTTTTATTCCTATCTAATCCTAATACAACATGAACTTTATTTCGATAATGAGTTGGATTATCCATACCGATACAATCATTTATTTTTGTTTTTGGACTAATTAAACCTTTAAGTAATTTGATAACAGTTTCTTTTTTTATTTTCAATTGTTCTTCATATGGTAAATTAACTAATGGTAAACCCAAATTTGATTCATCTATATCATATATGTCATTACTTTTCATTCTTACACATCCTAATAAATCATTTTTTATAATAATAGTTTAAACTAATACTATATTTTACGCAATTATTTATCACCAATTATTGGGCTAATGTATATAAATATATTGATATATACGAAAAAGGGGTATGATAATGGAAGCAAAATTTCCTTTGATAGGGGAAAAATTTCCAAGTTTTGAAGTACATACAACTTTAGGTAATAAAAAATTACCTGATGATTACTTAGGAAGATGGTTTGTTCTCTTTTCTCATCCCGCTGATTTTACTCCGGTGTGTACTTCAGAATTCATTGAGTTTCAACTACATATTGATAATTTTCATAATCTTCATACCGAATTGATAGCTTTATCAGTTGATCAATCTTTTTCTCATATAAAGTGGATTGAATGGATAAAAGATAAAATGAAAGTAGAAATTACTTTTCCGATTATTAGTGATCCACTAGGTACAGTAGCCAATAATTTAGGAATGATAAGTAAATATAAAGGCACAAATACTGTTCGAGCTGTTTTTATTGTTGATGATAAAGGTTTTATTAGAGCTATATTATATTATCCTCAAGAAGTAGGGCGTAATATTAATGAAATTATTCGCATCATTAAAGCTCTTCAAATAACAGATGAATTCCAAGTCGCTATACCTGCTAACTGGCCATACAATTCTCAATTAGGTGATAAAGTAATTTTAATACCACCAAATAATATCCAAGATGTTAAAAAAAGATTAGCTGAAGGCTATCAATGTTTCGATTTTTGGTTTTGTGTTAAAGATTTACCATAAAAAATGGACTTTGGTCCATTTTTACTTTAATAACTCTAACATATCTTCTGGAATAGGAGCATTAATTATTTGCTTATTAAAAGTAAAAGGGTGAATATACTCAATACTTGAAGCATGCAAGGCTTGTCTTGTAATTAATGAGCTTGTTTTACCATATAAGCTATCCCCTAAAATAGGGGCATTTATGGAAGCTAAATGAACACGGATTTGATGTGTTCTTCCAGTTAAGAGATTTAATTTAACTAAAGCATAATTAGAAAAACGTTTAAGAACTTCAACTATAGTTATAGCTTCTTTACCTGTATTAGAAATAATCTGTTTTTTACTATCATGTCGGTCTCTACCGATTTTTTTATTTATTATGATTTTATCATTTATTTTATTGTTGGTTACAATTGCATAATACTCCCGTTTGATCTTTTTATTCATTAATAGATAATCAAAATAACTATGAACAAAAAAGTTTTTCACAAACATAATAGTTCCCGTAGTATCTTTATCTAAACGATGTATATAACGGATACGGTGTTTTTTATTTTTTTGTTGATAATAGAAACTCACACCATTGGCTATAGTATTTAGACCATCTTTCGTATCAGGATGTACTTCAATACCAGCTTGTTTATTTATTATTAGTACGAAATCATCTTCATAAAGAATATCAATGGGAATGTTTTGGGGAATGAAATCTCTTTCCTCATCCACAAATATTGGTAATTTTAATTTATCATTTCGGTGCAAAATAATATTGAAATCTTGTTTAACCGATATATCATTTACCAAAACATTATGATTCATTCTTAAAAAATGGATTTGTTTTTTTCCTAAGTGATAGAAATTAAGAATATCTTCAATTGTATAGTTATCAAACTGATTATCGATTACTAATTCAATGTATTCATTTACTTTTTGGTATTCCATAATCTCACCTTAATTAGTGTAACATAATTTAATCTAAATATAAATAAAAAGAAAGAGTGATTAGATGCTTAAATGGATTGATGTCAATGTTGATGTAGTTATTCAAGCCATTATTTTTTATGGATTAAAGATTATTATGGCTTTAATAATCCTCTTTGTAGGTTGGAAACTTATCAAATGGTTAGTTAATAGATTAAATAACCGTTTTGATAATTCCAGATTAGATTCTTCATTAAAATCTTTTATACTTACTTTAGTGAGTATTTTATTAAAAGTTGCTTTAATAATAAGTGTTATTGGGATGTTTGGGATTGAAATAACTTCATTTATCGCCATACTAGCTTCTTTTGGCTTTGCGATTGGTTTAGCTTTTCAAGGGAGTTTAGCTAATTTTGCGAGCGGAGTATTAATTTTAATCCTAAAACCCTTTAAAGTTGGTGATTTTATTGAAGCTGATAAATATAATGGAGTGGTAAAAGATATTCAAATCTTTTATACTATTCTAGCAACCTCAGATAATAAAAAGGTCGTAATACCTAATTCTAAATTATCTGATGCTAGTGTTGTCAATTATTCATTTTATTCTACAAGACGTATAGAATTAAAGATTCCTTGTAGTTATGAAAATGATATATATGAAGTTAAAGATATATTATATAGATTAGTTTCAACACATGAAAAAGTTTTAAAAGAACCAGAACCAACTGTTATTATTAACGAATATGAAAAAAGTTCCTTAAACTTTATAATTTTCGGATGGGTTAAAAGAGAAGATTATGCGACTGTTTATAATGATTTATTGTTTCAAGTAAAGAAGAGTTTTGATAAAGAGAATATCAAAATTTAATATTATTTAATAAAATTAGGGAACTAGTGTTCCCTATCATCAAAAGTATCGATAATTATTTCATGGGTTTCAAGACATACTTGACCAGTAATGCTGATATATTCTTCTTTAAATTTTTCACATAATTCACTGGTTACTTTAGCTAAATGAGCACTAATTAGGGCCATTTCTTTAACATGTTCTGAATTTCTCGCAATGAAGTTAGTAGTTAGTTTAGCATGTTCAGCACAATCAATTAAACTCATTAGTAAATCACTTTTATCATTTAGATCTTTTGTACTTAATATAGAATTGTAACACTCGTAACAAGCTTGAGCGCAATCATTTAAGAAGTCGATACAATCTTGATATTCACTATTTACTATTTCCATGATAATCCTCCTTTTAGTAATATTATGAGTATCTAGTTTTGAATAAATACATCACATTAAATGATTTGTAAAATATATAGTTTTAAGTATTGTGATTCATCATAACCCCATAATATAGGATGATCTTTATCTTGGGTTCTATATTCTACTTCTCTAATGACTCGATGCGCATCCAAAGCAGCTTCTGTAAGCATTTTTTTAAATAGTTCATTACTCATATAGTGGGAACAAGAGGCGGTTACTAGAAAACCATTAGGCTTAACTAGTTTCATACCTCTTAAATTAATTTCCTTATAGCCACGATATGCGCTATTAATTTTTTTGGCTGATTTTGTAAAGGCAGGAGGATCAAGTATCACTACATCATAAGTTTTATTCTTATCTGTATATTCTTTTAAAATATCAAAAGCATTACCACATATAAAGGTAATCTTATCTTCCACACTATTTAATTGAGCATTTTTTTGGGCTATTTGAAGAGCACTTTCAGAAATATCAACAGCATCGACATGTTTAGCGCCATAACATGCAGCGTGTATTCCAAAACCACCAGTATGAGTAAAGCAATCTAAAACAAGTTTATCTTTAACTAAGTTCTTAATGGCATTGTGATTAGCTTTTTGGTCTAGAAAACTTCCAGTTTTTTGACCAGAAGCAATATCTACATAAAACTTAATACCATTTTCCGAGATTATTATCTCTTCATCAAATTTACCATATAGAATGCCTTTTTTTTCTTCTAATCCTTCTAATAATCTCAATGAATTATCATTACGTTCATAGATACCTTTAGGTTGAATAATTTCTATTAGTAGTTTAACAATTAGCTCTTTATATTGCTCAATGCCTAATGTTAAGGTTTGAAGTGATAGATAATCATTAAATTTATCAACGATTAATCCTGGTAGGCCATCAGCTTCACCAAAGATAACCCGAAAACTTTCACTATTCATAATTTGTTTACGATATAGATAGCTATTTAGAATTCTTTTTCTAAAGAAAGTTTCATCGATTTCTTCATTTATATCACGAGTTAATAGTCTAACAAGAATTAATGATTTAGGATTAATATAACCTTTACCAATGAATTTATCTTTATTATTGAATACATAAACAATATCACCAGGTTTATATTCTCCCTCAATATTATCTACTTCATTAGCATAGACCCAAGGGTGATTATGTTCGATACGTTTTTTAATTCCTGATTTTAAAGTAATTTTTATCATAATAGGTGCTCCTTTTACTGTTAAATATAGATTTATTATATAATGTTATTATTTGTAAATACAACTGTTTTATAAAAGTGAATGTAAATAAGATTCAAGCAAATAATGATATTAAAGGAGTGATGATAATGGATAAGGATAAGAAGATAATGCATGATGTTGAACAGGAAATAATTAATGATGAAAAGTATCATGTAGAAATCGCCAATGATTTTACCATACCGATGATTACTAATCAATTAATAGAAGTAAATAGACAATTCACGGGATTAACAACTGGTTTTATACCTAGAGAATTTGATACTACTGATGAACCTATAAAGGAAAGTAAATAACCTTAATGGAGAATCACTAGACATAATCTCCCATTAAATTGGGGTTATGTTTTTTTATGTTTATAAGATCAAAAGTAAAAAATATATGAAAAAAGAGCTTAGATTATTTAGTTTTTCAAAACAAGTTAATAATAACAACATTAAGAAATATATTTATAATGATAATATTGATATAATTTAAAAATTGTGATAAATTATCCATAAGAATATTTTGGGGGAGGAAATAATGTCTAAAAGATTATTATTTATCTTTTTTATCTTTTTTGCATTATCCATATGTTCGTGTGGCTTATTTGGTAAAAACGAAGCAGAAAAAAAGTTTAATGAAGTTATAAGTCAATTAGATTCATCCATTAATTTAACAGTTACTGAAGATTTAGAATTACCAAAATCAATAAACGGTGTTACATTAACATGGACTAGTAATAACCCAGATGTTATAACAAATGAGGGAAAAGTAACAAGAGGAAATGAAG
>DATCKO010000036.1:0-1924 GCA_036562215.1 Haloplasmataceae bacterium
CTAAATATATTGTTGGAAAACTATTTCTATCAGCTACATTAGTATTCCTTAATATATTTTTAAATGTCTTCAGCATATGATAATACATATCGACACCTTCTTGCATGGTAATACCCAATTCTTCACAGGTCTTTTTCATGACCTTATATGTAGTAATATCTGTATTAGATTTCATCTCCAGAATAAATATTATTTTGTTTTACTTTACTTTGAAGATCTTTTATAATTTGTAAGTTTTCAAGTTCTTCTCTTTCTTCATCAGTAAGATTTTCATAATCTATATCTTGATTTTTCATAGCAATTTCTTTCATTTTACTATCAAAATCTTCCGGATATAAATTATCTAAACTTGAATTATTAGTAGGTTTAACAGTTGGTTCCTGACTAGTTTGAGTGACTGGTTGACTTTGCACTTTAGGTATATACTCAGGAACAGCTCCATTTAATCCCATATTATAAACAAATGATAAACCTAAGTTTTTATCTGCTCTATATGTGATTAATAGTCCATTCTCGTTAATCAAACCCTTCTTCCTAATCTTATTAAGATATGTTTCGAGTTTACCAGAAGTAATATTTAGATCTGCAATAATCTTTCTTTTAGTAATAGATGAAAATAATAATTCTCTTCTAATCTCCTCATCCTTTACTTCATTATACTTATTATCATAATACATAAAAGCTGCATACACTTCTAACTCAGTTTCAGTGAGAGCTTTCTTTCCTAATGTCCAATTCTTTATAGCTAAATAAACTTTAAAGAAGTCCATAGGAGCCTTAACATCTAATTTAACAGTTTGTAATACCATTTTAAATTAATCTATGTTCTTTTTTCTCCTCATCAGTAAGTTTACTTTCTTCAACAAGTTCTCCTTTAGTATTTCTAAAATACCCTACTAACTTACCATCTACCCACTTATAAGTGGATTTAACATTCTTTCCGATACCACTATTCTTAGATAATGATTGGTGACTTCCAAATAATTTACTCATAATTCTTCAGCTTTAATAATAGTTGATTTACCTATAACATTAAAATATAATGTAGGTTTACTATGATTAGTTACTCTCAAATTTAACTCATACTGTATATTAGCTAAATGAGGAATATTCCTAGTCATATCATTTATTTTTTTATTTATTACATTTAAAGTAGATACTGCTTGTTCAATAGTATCAAATTCCGTAATGGGTTTAAACTTTTCCATAAAAAATATTTTCTTATACAAATATAAGAAAAATATTGATATAGGATACCCACCTTATCATTATAAATAAATAAATAATGACTTATTTCAAGAAAAGTGAAAAATAATGATTTATTTCAAAAAAAAGAAAATATATACCCTTTAGGAAAAATAAATTTTTCAAAAACCTATTTTTTCCTTTTCTCCTGATCACTTGAAATCTTGACCTAATACAGTGCTGTCATATTGACTACCCCATCTGATTCACTTCTTACGCATAGTCTAAACTAACTCTTTATGGCGCTCAGAATATATCAGGCTGCTATTTCAAGCATTTTTATCCCTGTAGGTGAAACCTCTTTTCGCTATCACATTAGTAATAATACTAATGAAGTTACTCATACTAACCTACGTCTGACCCATTACTTTTTAACCTCATGGGTGATCTACTAGTGAGTAGGGGATATGCAAATATACGATTTATTTTTTAATAAGTTACTATAGGGAGGGAAAATAATGTTAAAAAAGTGGCTTTTTTACAGTATATATAATAGTAACTGTATTATCTCCTATAAAGAATTCATCTTGGTAATCTACTAACATTCCAAGTTTCACAGCCTCAGTAAAATACTTTTCTAATTTAAAATGGGTATTAAAGATCTTATCAAGATCCTTAATTGAGCCTACTACAGATGTTATTTTCTCTTCATACATATGGTACAAATTTAAAAATTTTT
>DATCKO010000039.1:0-4628 GCA_036562215.1 Haloplasmataceae bacterium
ACCTACAATAAATTAAAAAATAAATATCAAGATTCAGAGCTAAAAAATCAACTAATCAAAAAACTGTTGGGGAAAGGTTTTCGATATGAAGATATTATAGATTTATATTCTTCACTAAATATGGAGGGATTGTAAATGTTAAATAATCCTCATGATTTTGTTAAGTATTTATTTCATAAAGGAGAATTAAAGGATGCCTATAAATACTTAGGTAGTCATTTAGTTTTTGATAATGCTTACAATATCATAGGAGTATCATTTTACGTATATGCACCACATGCTAAAAGTGTAAGTGTCATTGGTGACTTTAATAATTGGGATTACCGCAATAATCCCATGGATAAAGTATCTTTTGACGGTCTTTTTTATGCTTTTATACCTAATGTAACTGAAAATACGAAATATCAGTATGAAATTATACTTGACAATAATCAACATTTACAAATACCTGATCCATTTAGTTTTTATAATGATGTGAATAACGAGATTAGTATTGTATATCATATTGATGGTTACAAGTGGCATGATCAAGAATATCAAGCTCTGCTTAAAACAAGAAATTATAAATTGGAACCTTTAATTATTTATGAACTACATTTAACCTCATGGAAAAAGAAGTCCAATGGGGGTTTTTTCTCCTATAAAGAATTGATAAATGAATTAATTCCTTATGTACTAACACAAGGATTTACTCATTTGGAAATTATTCTTCCATATGAGAATAAACCAATTAGTACTTTTGGGGAACCTAAGGATTTAATGTCTTTTATTGATTGTTGTCATAAAGAAGGACTAGGTGTTATTTGGGAATATAATCTTAGTCCATATAATTTAGATGAAAATGAAACAAGAAGTCAATTATTAGCTCGAGCGTTGTTTTGGCTTGATTATTATCATGTTGACGGTTTCAAAATAAATGTTCTGGATACTAGTAAAGAATTTAACTTTTCCACAATTGATTTTTTACGTCTTTTTAATAGTACAATAAGAGAACATAAGAAAGAAACACTTTTAATAGCTTGCGATAAATTTGATTTACCTAATATCACAAAATCTGTTAATGATGGTGGTTTAGGATATAATTTCATGTGGAATCACTATTGGAAAAATGATGTACTCGAATATTTTGAAGAAGAGTCTTTATTTCGGAAATATTTACATAAAAACATAACCTATTCCATATTAGATGCTTATAAAGAATCTTTTATATTACCTATATCATTTGATGAGTTGTATAATAAAAAATCCCTAATTAATAGAATGCCCGGTGATTATTGGCAGAAGTTTGCTAATTATAGACTTCTTATCGGTTTTTTTATTACCTTTCCTGGTAAGAAATTATTTTATATGGGATGTGAGTTTGCCCATATGAGAGAATATAAACCCAATGAAGCTTTAGATTGGCGTTTATTAGAATATCCATCTCATGATGCCATTAATCATTTTATGAAAGATATTTTCCATTTATATAAAATAGAAAAAGCCTTGCATGAGACGGATAATATTAATGAAGGTTTCACATGGATAGAGGCGAATAATAATCAAAGTATCTATATCTATTATCGTAATAATATAAATAATGATGAGTTTTTAGTTATTGTTCTAAATGCTACACCAATTATTTATCATGACTATCAAATTGGTGTACCGAAAGATGGCTTTTATGAAGAAATATTTAATAGTGATCGTCAATATTATGGAGGATATAATCAATACAATATGAAACTTCTAAAAACTAATCCTACTCCTAGTCATGGTTATGAGCAACATATTAGTATTACTATTCCTCCTTTAGGATTTTCCATTTTTAAACTAATAAAGTCGTGAGATAACGCATGTTATCTCTTTTTTTATCTTAAAGTAAGGGAACAATAATATTATAATTTGAAATGTATGAGAAATTATAATATACTATAAGGGCAAGGAGGTTTCCTATACAACCTATGAAAATTCGTATTAATGGTATAAATAATGATAAGTATTTAATCGCTTTACAGAAACTTGCTCAAGCCTTTGATCGTGATTTCAAAATATGTCAAGATGATGAATTTGATTATGCAATTTCTTTTTCGATAAGTGTTAATAATAATCTAATATCCGTTAATCTTCAATCACAAGAATACTGTATGGATAATCAAGTAGTGATTATTCATGATATAGAATATGATACTAAATATGGTATATTAGTATGTTTTTATAGATTTTTAGAAAAGTTAACTAATAAACACTTAAGTTATGGAGTATTAACAGGTATAAGACCAACAAAACTAGCTCATTACTATTTACAAAAGTATCATGAAAAAGATGTGGAAAAGATTTTACAAGATAAATATTTAGTAAGCAAAGAAAAAGGACAGTTATTAGTGGAAATTGCTAGAAGGCAAAATAACCTACTAGATTTTAATAGGTTAGAGAAAGTTGTAAGTATTTATATAAATGTTCCTTTTTGCTCTTCGCGTTGTAGTTATTGCTCATTTACTTCTTACCCCTATGATTATCATATAGTAACGCGTAAAGATTATTTACATACTCTGACAAAAGAAATCGAACAGATTGGCTCATTTTTAAAAAATAACCATATACCAATTACTTCAATTTATATTGGTGGAGGTACACCATCAGCATTAGATACCGAGGAACTAACTTTATTGTTTGAAAGTGTTTCGCATCATTTATATTCTAAAGAGGTATTAGAATATACTTTTGAAGCAGGAAGACCAGATACATTAAGTGAAGATAAACTAGCGATTATAAAAAAAGCTTTAGTAAATAGAATAAGTATAAATCCGCAAACGTTTAATGATAAAACATTAGTTAAAATTAATCGAAAACATACTGTTCAAGATATTTATCGAATATATAATCTAGCAAGAAAAATGGGCTTTAATAATATTAATATGGATTTAATAATTGGTTTGCCTGATGAAACAATTTGCGATTATCAAAAATCCATCGATGAAGTAGTTAAGTTAGCACCAGAAGAAATTACGATTCATTACTTAGCTCAAAAGAAAGGAACACCTCTTTTTAATGAAAGAATGCAAAATCTATGTGAAGATTATTTTAAGGCTTTTGACTATGCTTATAACACAATGAGACAAAATGATTATTATCCTTACTATCTTTATCGCCAAAAGTTTATTTCTGGTAATTTAGAAAACATCGGATATGCTAGAGAAAATTATGAAAGTATATATAACATCTTAATGATTGAAGAAAAACAGACTATTATTGGTTTAGGATGTGGAGCAACAAGTAAGTTTTTAAACTATGATTTAATAATGAATCCTAAGGATTTAAAAACATATATAAACAAGTATGATGTATATTTAAAAGAAAAAATTAATAATCTCAAAAATCTATTATTGAAAGAGGAAAGATAAAATGAAGGATTTGTTTTCATTAGAAGTGAGAAAAATCCAAGATGTGGTAAACAAGGAAAATATTTCATTATATGCTCGTATTGAAAGTTTAAATGTTTTACAAACTGTAAATCAAACCGATTTTTTAAATTTATTACTTGTTGATGATACAGGATTTATTTATGCGAAAAAATGGGATGTTACTGAGGAAGATAAGAAGACTTTTAAAGCAGGACAAGTGGTTTATATATCTGGATACGGAAATGAATATAATAATAAATTACAATTAATTATTGAAGAAATGCGATTAATCGATAAAAATGATAATGTCGATTTATCCCATTTCTATACTTCTGCTCCCCTAGATAAAGATGTTTTAGATAAGAAAATACTATCTTATATTGATAAAATAGAAAATAAAGTTTTAAAAGATGTAACTAGTTATTTATATAAGAAATATCAAGAATTATATCTTCTTTTCCCAGCAGCATCAAAAAATCATCATGCTTATATATCAGGTCTTGCATATCATGTTTCTACGATGTTAGATTTAGCATACGCTATTGGAAAAATTTATCCTAATATCAATATGAGTTTAGTTTATTCCGGTATTATTTTACACGATATTGGTAAAGTAATAGAATTATCTGATTACTTAGCTCCTGAATACACCATTAGAGGAAAACTTATTGGTCATATTAATATCTCTTTTGAAGAAATTAAATTAGCTGCTCAAGATTTAAATTACAGTGAAAAAGAAGAAATATTACTGTTACAACATTTGGTTTTAGCACATCATGGTTTATTAGAATATGGTTCACCTAAAAGACCACTCATTATTGAGGCGGAAATAGTACATTTAATTGACTTAATTGACTCACGAATTAATATGATTGATAGAGAATTAGAAGTGACTCCAATTAATGAATTTACTAAACGTATCAGTTCTTTAGATGCTAGATCATTCTATAAGCACAATATTGAGTAAATAAAAAAGATATCACGAAATTGTGATATCTTATTTTTTTTAGGCTCTATAATTTTTAGTGTGGGTAACTAACTCACACTATTTATTTTTCATACAAAAAGAGACATATTTCCAATAACCTGATACAATTAATTTAGCTAAACATAATTGAAAGGGTTGAAAATATGCCTCTATCTAATGATTATATACTAAAAACATTTCATTTTAAAGATGAAAATATTTATTTTGATGATATTGTCAAAGAAGAAGTTATTAAAGGTATTACTTCTCTTATTTAT
>DATCKO010000042.1:0-8870 GCA_036562215.1 Haloplasmataceae bacterium
GAATTAAACCAGCAGTTTCTTCAACTGCTTTATTTGTAATATCAATAATGACACATCCTAATTTTTTCATCACTGTATCACTATACTCTATCTCTTCGATAATTCTTTCCATCGATGCATAACGAGCATATCCCGATAATCCTAATGCTTTTAATCTTTCTTGACGAATGATACTTAATTTTTCTGGTGAATTTGTTAAACCAATAATCTTACTTCGATCTATCTGAAATATTTCTTTAGGAAGTGGGGCTTCCGGTACTAGGGGTACATTAGCTACTAAAAGATTTTTATTGGCAAGATACATACTAAGTGGTGTCTTCGAAGTTCTCGATACCCCAACTAAAACTAAGTCAGCTTTTAAAATACCGCGAGGATCTTTTCCATCATCATACTTCACCGCAAATTCGATTGCTTCAATGCGTTTAAAATACTTTTCATCGAGGATACGGTTAATACCTGGTTCTCTTAATGGCTTAAGATTCGTGCGATAAGCAATCGCATTTAGTAAAGGTGTAAGTAAATCGATGCATGGTAGTTCATGTTCTTCACTAAACTGTAAAACATAATTTGATAATTCTTGATCTACTAAAGTGTAGATGACAATGGAATTTTCAGTATTGGCCTTATGTAATATTTCCTCAAGTTGGTCTTTACCTAAAACATGAGCAAATTTTTTTATTTCATAATGTTCGATTTCAAATTGACTAATAACACTTTTGGCTACTTGTTCCCCAGTTTCACCAATTGAGTCAGATATAATATATATTTTTAAACTCATCATTAACCTCCCTATTCGCCTGATAATTCTACAAATAATTTCGTAATATTGGTTTTTGTTATCCTACCAACTACCTTATAATGATCTTTATTATCAACTCTCTCTTTAACAACCACAGGAAGGCAGTCTATTTCATGTTCGATAATTTTTTTTGCGGCATAAACAACTGAATCATCTTGTTCGACAAAAATTACATTTGGCATCCTCGTCATGACAACACTTACTGGTATCTTATTTAAATCACT
The DNA here is from genome assembly GCA_036562215.1 of Haloplasmataceae bacterium. Taxonomy (GTDB): domain Bacteria; phylum Bacillota_I; class Bacilli_A; order Haloplasmatales; family Haloplasmataceae; genus CALFRW01. The sequence goes on from DATCKO010000042.1 coordinate 1,024, forward strand.
TCCACCAATCGCAATTTTTAATAGATCTTTGCGGGAGATAATTCCTGATAAATAACCATTTTCCCCTACAATAATAGTGCCAACATCTTCTAGAAAAATTGTCACAATGGTATTATAAACCGTGGTACTTTCACTAACCATAATTGGTAAACACATAATTTCTTCTACCACTTTTTCCTTTAATTTCTTGGCAATTAAGAGGTTTTCATCCATTCCTATATAAAAATAACCAAATTTAGGCTTAGCTCCAAGAATCCCTGACATAGTAAGAATGGCTAAATCAGGTCGTAAAGTAGCTCTTGTAACTTGTAATTGAGCTGCGATTTGTTCTCCAGTTATTGGCTGATTCTTTCGTACTATCTCAACTATTTTCTTTAGCCGATTATTCAACTGTATCACAATTTCACCTCATAAATGTGTTATACTATTTATATAGTATATTATATTTTCTTTTTGTCTAAATGTAAACCCTTTTAGGCATTTTTACAAGAAAATTGTTGATTTTCAAAAAAGCATAGATATAAAAAAAAGTTGGATTTTTTCCAACTTATTTTTATTAGTATATCATATTTTATTTACTTTTCATCGACTATTAAATTAGGTAATGTATAGTAACCATGAATTTCTGAAATGATATTATTTTCTCCTACTCTTGTATATAGACCAGAAAATTCCTCATTATAAATAAATAAGCCTATTAAACATTTATATCTATTAACACACACTTTTCCATTCACATAATTGATAAAATCTCTTGTATATGGTTTAACATATTCTTGATATAAATAATCATTTTTAACACACTTCTTAACTACTTCTATCCATTTATCATTATCATAATCTAAACCAGCAAATACTCCTCTTGAACCATATAAATCAAGTGGTTTAAGAATATACTTGTCTTTATTTTTAATGACTTCATTAACTGAATCTTCTTCTAATAATTTAGTTAAAGGTATGTGTCTTTGCACAAATTCTTGCTCTTCTTTAGTTAGTAATTGTAATGTGTCCTCATCGTGTAATACTTTGAAGATTACTTTATTATGCATTATTTGTGATTTAAAAGAACCTACTACACAAACGGCTTTATTCTTATATGCTTCAATAAAAGCTAAAACTTCATTGTAATGTTCTATTACTTCCTTAGTAACTGCTCTTCTATAGATTAAATCAATAACTTCTCCTTGATATAATAATTTACCATTATGATATACTAATTCTCTGATATCACATATAAAAGTTTTATAACCTTTCTTTTCATAAGCTTTCTTAAATTCTTTAAACTCTGATGTCGTAGCACTTTCAATAAAGTCTACAATAGCCACCGTTGGCTTTTTATTATTATGGTTAAATTCTTGATAAATTTTTAGGCTTTCCTCTACCCATTTGTCGATACATTCTAGATAATCAATATGATACTTCTCTTTCATTAATTTAATGGGAGCACTTTCTAAAAAAAAGCGAGCAAAAGTATTATCTTCATTCATTGCTGATGAACCATCGGTATTTAACTCACAGAAAGAAAAATTTTCTCCATCATAAAAAATATCAAATCGCCCGATTGGTGTATTAACTTTATAACCTTGATCAATAAGGATTAAATCTTCGAGATTTTTAGGAAAAGCAAATTTTCTCCGAAAGTTTACATCTCTCACATATTCATTCACGACTTTATTACCTATATTCATAATCATTTGTGCAATATTAGAAAAATTATGTAAATCATGCTTTGTAAAAAACATAGGATTGTATAGGAAAGGTACTGGCTTCCCCTTATAAATCACATTACAATGATTAATTTTATATTCTAATTCGCGAAAATCACTAAAGAAATCATGTTGCTTAACTATATTAATATAGGTTTCATTAATACTTCTTGCATCCATAATTCTTCCTCCAAAAGATATTTTGGTGTTAATATACACCATTCTAATGCTTCTTTCTGTCCTTTATGTAACAAATCAAATGTTATGTGTTTCGGACATATCTTAGCCTTTAATAAACCTTTTAAAGGTCGTAGCTTATTTACTTCATTTTTTGATAAGTTCTTTTCCGATAAATCCATTAGATAATTCATAATATCAAAAACTGAATAATCTTTTAATTTTACATTATTTCCTAAATCAATTAATTGCTTTTTAGTTTGATAAACATCATTAATGCTAAATTGATTGACAAAAGCAAAAAGTAAAGCCATATTATCTTGAGAATAAAACAAACCCTTAATAAAAGTAACAAGAGCAATGTTTAATGGATATGGGAGAGCATCAAATACTCTTATTTCAATATACTTACGTGTTCTAATATCGGGAAATACCATGGATAATGCATGTTCAAGGTAATCTTTTTTATTAATGTAATAAATATCAGTTAATTTTGTATGAGGTTCATAAGAATCATTGAGGAAAATGATTTCTTGATTTAAGAGATATTTCGCATAATCTTCATAAATAAATTTATTTGTTATGGCCTTATCCATTATACCACAGCGCTTATCATCACAATTATCCCAAATTTGACTTCTAATCCCATGTTTATTATATATTTCCTTTTCAAAATAAGGTGAATTATCAAAAAAGGCATAAAAAATTGGTGATAAAGTATTTAATATGCGATATTTTTGATAATAATCATCTTCATTAGCATAATCGATACTAACTTGGGTAGAAGCTGTTTGTTTCATCATATTATGGGCAAATTTTCCACACTTCTTAAAATATTCGTACATATAGTGATAGCGTTTTTTCGGGATTAAGTTTATCTCATCAATTTTAGTATTAACTCGGTAACCTGTAGCAAGTAGAACTTGTTTTTTTCTTTCTAATACTTCTAAAACATCTAGGCATACTGTTTTATAAATTTTCTCGATATCACTAATACTTCTAGATGGAATAACGCTTATTTCTAATTGACTACCTGGTTCTAAGGTAATAGTAGCCTCAGTATTTTTTAATCCTAGTAAATGATTGTTTTCATATATGCCTTCATATCCTTTGTTTAATAGCTCTTTAAGAGTACTTTCGACACCATCGTTACCAAAATAACTTACTGCTTCTAAAGTATCTTTTTCACAAACAAAGTATTCAAACTCCGAACCAACTAAAAAATCGCTAGGGCTTTTTTCGTGACTCTTTATGTATTCTACTATATCGTTGATTTGTTCAGTTTTCAAATTACCTACCTACCTTTAACTCTATTACATGTATATATAAATAATTATATCATGTAATACCGATTTTTTTAAGAAACTTGTAACAACTTATATAGCCTTGTTTAAATAAGTAAACAATCTTATCATGGCTTATTGAAAAGTCAGTAGACTTTATTTTATTATCAATAGGAATATTAATAAGCAAATGATTCTCAATATCTTCTTCTTTATTATCAATAATTAATTTCCTCCTTAGTTTTGATTTTATACCATTTATATGAAAACGGAAAGTCAATTGCTTAGGGTTACTAATAAGTGAAGTTGGAACATTTTTTAGTACTCCACCATCGATAATATAATGGATATTATTATTTACTTTTAGTTCATAAGGAGTGTAAAAAAAGGGTATTGAACAACTCATTCTAATCGCTTTAGCAATTTTAAAGGTTTTAGGATCATAACCATAAGATGGTAAATCATCAGGAAAAATAAGTCTTCTTTTCGCAGTAAAATCATAAGCGACAATTTTTAAATTATAATTATTACCAAATGCTATATCCTTAAAGGTGATGATTTGCTTTAACGCTAAAAGATTAGAAACAAACTTTTCAATTGCTAAACTATCATAAATCCCTTTTTTTATTAATAGTGATAAAGGTTTTCCGATATAATTTTTCATAGCGATTTTTGTTTTAGGTTTTAAAAAAGCAAAATCTTGATACTTATTCAATAAAGAAATTAACTCATTAGGCGAATAACGAGCGATGATTAGCGAAGCTATTATCGCTCCTGAAGATATTCCTAATGCTTTATCTATGTAAATACCGTGATCAGTCAAGGCCTTATATGCACCTATAAAACTAATTCCCAGTATTCCCCCACCTTCAAAAAAAGCATTTATATGCATTCTTATCACCTCTTCTTTTATCAGTAAATCATATTAAAAGAATAATAAAATAATGATAAAAAAGAGGTTTATCCTCTTATTGAAACTTATCATCAATTTGATTAGAATTCTTGATAATCTCTTCTTTAGAAACCGTTTTTAAACTTAAAAAATGCCAAGACAATAAAACTACTAATATAATCGAAAAGATTCTAATAGTCCAATTATTTACAATAAAAACTTGGGTAATAATGGTTGGTATAATCATAAATAGTAAACTACCAATTTTAAAATTACGGGTTACTTCTCTTCTTTCCACATAACTTTCTATGGTTGGTCCAATGTATTTAACAGATATTAGTTTGCGATATAAAGTTTTAGAACTATTAATATAACATAGACCAGCAATCATAAAAAAAATCGTTGAGGGCATAACTGGTAATATTGCTCCAATGATTCCGATTATGACAAAAAGACTACCGATAATGATTAATAAAACCCTTTTTAATTTATGCAAATTCCTCACCTACTTAATTCTACTACATTAATATGATATAATGAATATCATTAATATTATTATAAGTAATAATGAACTAAATGACTAGAATTTTTAGCGGAAATAGGTGAAAAGATGTATGATTGTATTATAGTAGGAGCTGGGCCTAGTGGCATGATGTGTGCCATAAAAGCTTCGGAAAAAAATAAAAAAGTCCTTCTCATTGATAAAAATCCCTACCTTGGAAAAAAGATGTCCTTAACTGGAGGGGGAAGATGTAATATAACAAACCTTAAGGACCCAAATGATTTCATCGAGCATCTACCAACAAAAAATGGGCGTTTCCTTTACAGTGCCTTAAGTAAATTCAATCCCAATGATATTTTTCATTTTTTTGAAGAATTAGGAGTGACACTAAAAGTAGAAAATGATGATCGCGTCTTTCCCAAAAGCGATAAAGCACTAGATCTAATTACAGCGTTACATAAAAAACTAATAGATAATAAAGTAGAATTAAAATTAGCAACAGAGGTCTTAGATATCGAAAAAAAGAATCATTTTATTGTTTATACAGTAAATGAAAAATACTTTTCTCAGAAACTGGTGATTGCTACGGGAGGTTGTAGTTATCCTCATACTGGTTCAACTGGTTTTGGTTATGAAATAGCCAAAAAGTTTAATCATCATATATGTGAACTATTCCCAACAGAAAGTCCTATCATTTCTTTTGATGAAATCATCAAATCAAGAGTTTTACAAGGATTAGCTTTTACTAATATCTCTTTATCACTACTAAATAAGAATAATAAAATAATTAAAGCCATAAATGATGATTTAATCTTCACTCATTTTGGCTTAAGTGGACCTAGTGCTTTAAAACTTAGTCAATTTGTATATCATGAATTAAAAAAGCAAAAAACAGTAAAAATAATGATTGATTTCTTACCCCAATACGATCAATTTGAACTAAAAAACATACTTCTTACCAAGAAAGAAACTGATAAAACTATTAAAGTAATTTTAAAAGATTTTTTACCTCAACGCTTTATTGACTTTTTATTATGTGATTTAAAGATAAGTACTAATCAAAAGATAGCTAATATATCTAATCAACAATTAGATAATATCATTAGTAAACTCAAAACTTTTATAATAGAAGCCCATAGTATCAAGCCTTTAAAAGAAGCTTTTGTTACTGGTGGGGGTGTTAATTTGCAGGAAATCAATGCCCAAACCATGGAATCAAAAATCGTAAGTGGCTTATATTTTTGCGGTGAAGTATTAGACTTACATGGTCATACAGGCGGATATAATCTCACTATTGCTTTAACAACTGGTTATAGTGCTGGATTAAGTATATAGTTAATAACAAAAAATCGACTTTCAATAAGCCGATTTTTTGTTTCTTTATTCTCGCTCAGGCCAGATATAGATTTCATCATCTTGAGCATCTAATAATTGTTTAGCGTATAAACCTATCCAAAAGCGAAACATTTGGTCTTGTCCCTGATTATCCATAGTATCAAGTATTTGAATCTCGATTTTAAAGGTATTGGTTTTTCCTGGAGATAAAGAAAAGTAATCTGTAGATTTAACTATATTTTCTTCTAAGAGAAAGGAATGGGTTTCACCGAACATCGTAATATGGTACTTGATATTTTGGCTAAAATAACTATCAGAACTTAAACCTAAAACGGTAAACCGATAACATAACTCTATCGTTCCCGTATTCGTTACTTTTACATAACGTGTATATGTTTCACCTGGATAAACATTTTGTAAATCTAATAACTTGCTATTTTTCTCTTCTAAATTAACATAACCTTCTGTAAACTCAAGGTTATCAGCAGCTTCAAAGGTAACATCGAGAATTCCTGTCTTAATGATATTGTCACTTACAGTAATCGTTTCGCTAAACCATGCATATGTTGTGCCGATTAATGCTATGAGGCTAATCAAAAATGTGAGTGCGAATAAATAAATGGGTCTTTTTTTCATGATGTTCACCTTTTACTAATTTTTTTAATCTTATTCAACAAGATAATGTAATCTAGCTTCTCTTTGAATTGCTTCACCAACTTGAATAGCCTCTAATTTTAAGTCAAATGTTAACCATTGTTCTTGACCAATATTTCCTAGACTTTCACTAATTTGATAATATACCGCAAAAGTCACAGTTTCACCTGGTCTTAAAACTAAATATTCATTAAAATCAATATCAAAATATTTACTTGAACCAATACCTTCTACCGTAAAGGTTATCGCATCTTTTAAAGCTTCATTTGTCCAATATCCATTATATGTTTTAATTGTAAATGCTACATCAATTTCTCCTGTATTAGTAACTTTTAATAATCTTCCATCACAGTATCCTGGATATAAGTAATCATTATCAAATATTTTGCTGCCTTCTACGTCCAAATTGTACCATGTTTCTGGTTCCTCAACATCAGCAATTAGAAAATCAACATCAAATGTTCCTGTTCTAATCGCATTATTAGATACAACTATAGTCTCACTGAACCAAGCATATGTGGTTCCAAGAAACATTGTCAAGCTGAAAACAAATAATAACGCAGCTGACAAAATAGCTTTTTTCATAATAGTCACCTTTCCTTTGTTGTAATTTTTTTCTCATTAAATCATATGTATTCTATCGAGCAATATGATTCTTTTATGATAATCAATTATGATTTTTCATAATTGTTATCATCTAATTGTGCTCTTAATCTTTGTAATTCTTCATACAACTCTTGATTTTTCTTTCTTTCTTTTTCTAATTCTGACATTTTTTCTTTTCGATATAATTTATAAGCTTTTACAAGTTGATATCCATTTAATCCTACTAAGATTAAGAAAGGAATAAATATTAAAAGAATGTATCCCACAGGTTTTTTTATAAATTGAAATAAGTAACCAGCTTTAGGTATGGAAAAAGAAAATTTGCCTAATACATTACTAGCATATGCAGGATAGTCATCATTTTTTTCTACATTTAGACCTTTTGTGACAAAAGCTAATTGATCGTTTACCGTTGTCACCTCTACGATTTGATGGGTAACAATATAACTGTTAGGATCACTCGAATAAAAGGTAATGATATCACCTTTTTTAAGCTTTTTAGGGTCAATTGACTTCGTGATAACGATATCTCCACCTTGAAACTTTGGTTTCATAGAATCCGAAAGTACAATGAACATTTTATAACCAAAAAGACCTTTACTATTTTTGTTATTAGCATTTTTTAGTGTTATGACTGTAAAAAACATCATCAAGACTACAAAGATAATTAAAAAAATATTAATACCCTTTAA
>DATCKO010000062.1:0-6831 GCA_036562215.1 Haloplasmataceae bacterium
GTGATGAACATGCGTGTTGTAGCGGGCTTTTTACGGGGGAGAAAAATAATATCCGTTCCAGGGAAAAATACTCGACCGACCCTTGATCAAGTAAAAGAAGCACTTTTTAATATTCTCGGTCAGTTCTTTACTAGTGGTAAGGGATTAGATTTATTTGCGGGAAGTGGTAGTTTAGGTATTGAAGCGATAAGTCGTGGCTTAGAAAAATGTGTATTTGTTGATAAGGATTTTAAGAGTTATCAAGTCATAAAAGAAAATTTACAATTACTTAATATTGAACAAAAAAGTGAAGTCTATAAAATGGATTATTTAAAAGCCTTAAAATATTTTCAAGAAAAAAAAGAAAAGTTTGATTATGTCTTTTTAGATCCACCATATCACTTACAAAAAATGAATGAGATTATGAAGCTCTTAGTAGATTATGATTTATTAAATGAAGATGCCATAGTTACCTGTGAAAGCCTTAAAGAAGAAGATTTAATTGATAGTTACCAAAGTATTAAATTAAAGAAAGTCTATTATTACGGTATTAGTAAAATTACTATATACCAAAAGGGTGGTGTTTTTAATGAATAAGATTGGAATTTATCCTGGCTCATTTGATCCCTTAACCTATGGCCATCTTGATATAATAAGTCGAGGTAGTAAACTTTTTGATATTTTATACATTGCGATTTCTATTAATCCCGAGAAAAAATCTTTGTTTTCCGTAGAAGAACGTAAAGAAATGTTAGAAAAAGCCATACAAAACTATCATAATGTTAGAGTTGTCGTTTGTGATAAGTTAACTGCGGAGTATGCGAAGGAAATTAAGGCTACAGCTATATTAAGAGGATTAAGAGCTGTTACTGATTTTGAATATGAATTACAAATGGCATCAACAAACTTAATGTTAAATCCCTTAGTCGATACGGTATTTATGATGACAAAAACCGAATATTCTTACTTCTCATCGAGTATGGTAAAAGAGATAGCTCGCTTTAAAGGTGATATATCTAAATTTGTTCCGGATTTTGTCGCCCAAAAGGTATATGAAAAGTTTAAAAAGGTATAAGAATATACCTTTTTTCATTTCTCGTTAATGATTTTTCCTTCTTTTCTTTTTTTATTATACAGAAGAGTAATAATTAAAATTATAGTTAATAAAAATATAATGATAAGTAACATCTTTTTTTGATTTAATGGATAGTAATCGATATATGAAGTATCTATTGCTTTTTCTTTATAAAGGATTGGAAATAAATAATAAGCAATTAAACCACTGATAATCATTTGTGCTAATCGTGATAGTAAGAATGGTAAGTATTTTAATTTTACTTTAATTAAGATACTTTGAATTTGGGAATGTATGGAAAAACCACCAAAAGATATTAACATAGTAATTACAGTAATAGATGTTCTTAAAGGAAGGGTACTATTAACAACCTTTTCAATACCTAAAACCATTTCCATAATCCCAATTATAAAAGATTGAAAAACACCCCAATCAAGATGCATCGTATGTATAATAAAGGAAAGTGATTGATATAGATAAACTAAAACATTACTATAAATAACCATGACAATTACGATGTTATAAAAGATCATAAAACCCGCAATTAAAAACATGGTATTAATTCCACTTTGTAAAATATTCGTTAAGGTTTCACCAAAATTTGGTTTATTTATTTTGGATACTTTATTATAACTAATATTTATATTACCTTTCAAATTATTGCGTAATAAGATACCGATAATGATATTGGCAGAAATATGACTAATTAAAACAATAAGTCCGATTGATGCATTTTGAAAATAAGCATAGCCAATAGTACCAATGCAAAATAAAGGATTGACAAAAACACAAAATGATAATAAATGTTGAGCTTCTTTTTTAGAAAGCGATCCTTCTTCATATAATTGAGAGATGATTATAGCACTAGAAGGATTTCCAGAAATTAAAGACATAATGAAAACAAAGCCACTAATTTTGGAGGTATTAAAGACTCTTTTTATAACTGGATAAATAAGATTACCTATGAACTCCGCTACTCCATATTTAATCGCAAGACTACTAAAAATATAAAAAGGAAATAAAACAGGAAATATTTTTGTCGACCATAACATGATAGCCACTTGCACACTAGCGATAACATCTTTCGTTCCGATTATTAAAAAGAAAATGGACAGGATTATAAACACAGCCACAATAATATTCTTAAATAATTTAGGCATTTTTTATCACCACTATTTCATACTATTAAAAATATATAAATTTTCTTTTTCGCTCATGCCTATATTTATAAAAAATTCGTTTATCTTGGTATTTACTTTTTTTAGTTCTATAATATAATAGTAAATGAAAATGATTATCAATTAAGGTGGTAAAATGGAAAATAAAACAGTTTTTTCTATGGAAGTTGGTGAAACGGGAACTATTACAGAATTAGATATTGATAAAAAATTGTTCAATCGTTATTTAGATTTAGGAATTGCTCCTAATGCTTTAGTCAAATTGATTAATAAAGTTAATTTTAACCAACTATATATTATTGAAGTTGATGATGTCGAAATTTGCATTAGAAGAAAAGATGCGAAGAAAATTAGAATAAGAAGTATGAAGTAGGTGATATAATGCGCTATTTACTAGTCGGAAACCCCAATGTTGGAAAATCATCAGTCTTTAATCTTATGAGTGAAACCTATGCCCATGTTGCTAACTATGGTGGAATTACGGTCGAAAAAAAAGTCGGTAAGTTTCTTCATGGTGAGTTAATCGACTTACCGGGAACTTATAGCGTTTCACCTAATAGTGAAGATGAGGGTGTTGTGACCTTTTCACTACTTCAAGAAAAATATGATGGTATTATTAATGTCGTTGATTCAACTCATTTGAAGCGTAATTTACATCTTTCTCTACAATTACTAGAATTAGGTAAACCTATGGTAATGGTAGTCAACATGCTCGATGAGTTAAGAGAATCAGGTTACCAAATTGATCTAGAAAAATTAAATGCTAAATTGAAATGTACTGTTGTGGGAGTCTCAGCACGAACTAAAGAAGGAATTAATGAATTATTAAATACTCTAAAAGGAGTTCATCCTAGAGAAGGCTTAAAAATTTACTATGGTATGACAATTGAAAAAGCCATTAGTCAAATCATCGATCTAATAAAAAATCAAGAAGATTTAGCACTTTGTCGTTTTATAGCTATTCAAGTACTAGAAGGTAATGAAGATATTACGAAATATATCGATTTTACTGATATTGATAAAGTTAATTTAATTGTTAATACATGTGAACAAGAGATTATTAATAATAAAGAAGCTTTCTCTTTAAAAGGGGCAATTTTTAATTATCGTCGAGACTTTATAAATAATGTTATTCAAGAATGTATTAGTGCTAAAACTGATTTAAATAAAACGAAGTTAAGAAATAAAAAAATAGATAAATGGTTAATGCATCCGTTTTATGGATCACTTATTTTTTTGCTAGTATTATTTTGTATTTATTTTTTAACTTTTGATTTATTAGGAACCATTTTAAGCGATGGAATTGACTATTTATTAACAGAAAAATTTACACCATTAGTAAAAAGTTTTTTAAGCAATATAGGTATTAGTGATGAACATTTTATCATGGGCTTAGTCATAGAGGGAATCATAGCTGGGGTTTTTGGAATTTTAGTTTTTGTTCCCCAAATCGCCATTCTATTTTTCTTACTGGCTCTTGTGGAAAGTACGGGTTATATGGCTAGAGTAGCAATGATGCTTGATACTTTATTATCCAAATTTGGTCTTAACGGTAAATCAATCGTTCCTTTAGTAACTGGAATTGGTTGTAATGTACCCGCTATCATGGCTACAAGAACCATTTCTGATAAAAAAGAAAGATTATTAACCATGCTCATTATTCCATTTATGAGTTGTTCAGCCCGGATTCCAATTTATGCTTTACTAGCATCCTTATTTTTTGAAAAGTATAAAGCTCTAATAATTATAAGCATGTATTTAATAGGTGTAGTAGTGGCCTTATTATCAGCCAAGATTCTTTCCTTATCGATTTTTAAAAACACTACTAATCAGTTTATATTAGAAGTACCACCATATCGCTTACCTAGAGCGAAAAATGTTTATCGTATAACGAAAGTGATGATAAAAGATTTTATCGCTAAAGCTGGTAAATTTATTCTATTAGGAACAGTTGTTTTATGGTTCTTACAATATGTAGGACCAAATGGTGTTGCGAAAACCCAAGATAGTAGTTTTTTAGCCTATTTAGGTAACTTCTTTGCTCTAATTTTTACTCCTCTTGGTTTTGGTAATTGGCAAGCATCAAGTAGTCTTATCGTCGGTTTTCTTGCTAAGGAGTTAATCTTCTCATCGATGATGGTTATCTATGGTGGTGAAGCTTTAGTTCATGAGGCTTTTACAGGACTTAGTGCCTTTAGTTTTATGGTCTTTAGTCTATTATATCTTCCTTGTTTAGCCACTGTCGGTACCATTCATCAAGAAACGAAATCTTTACGCTTTACAATTTACTCCCTATTATTTACATTTGGCATTGCCTATATCGTATGCTTCTTAATTTATCAAGTTGGCTCATTTATAGGATATCTCATATAGGAGGATAGCTTTGGATTGTTGTAAGAAAAACCGCAAGAAAGGTATATATATACTAATTATTATTTTACTATTTGTAATTGGTTATTTAATCATAACTTCATTATAAAGATGTAATGTGCCTTTTATGTGCACATTATTTTTTTTATATTAAAAAAACAGCTTTTTAGCTGTTTTAGAAAATTTCACAAAGGAAAGTTATAAACGAAACCATCTTAACTGGTGGTTGTTGTGGAAACATATCAATTAATAGTATCACTATTACCGAGATAAAATTCTGAATGAAATGCATTAACATAGGGACAATTAAGTTATTGGTTTTATAATATACCAAGGTAAGGGAAAAACCAGCAGCGATATATGGTAGACCTAATAGTAATTCTGTATAATCATGGGATGATAAAAAAGCTGAGAACACATGGATTAAGCCAAATAAAGTGGAACTAAGAACAAAGGCTAAAACAATATTTAATTTCTTAGGTAATTTTAAATTACTAGCAAAATTAAAGATTATTCCTCTAAAGACTAATTCTTCAACAATCGGTGCTCCAATTAACACAACAGGAATTGCTAGGATAGGATATTTAAAGGTTTCTTCGATAGCTTGTTGATTTTGCGATTCTCTAATAATATCTAAACTAGCTAAAAACCCTTGTATTATAGAACTAAGTATGATGTTGAGAATATAACCACCAATCGCTATCCCTAAGAACTTAAAGAAACGACTCTTAAAAGCACTAAATTCTTGGGCTAGATAATCATGCGTTGCGAAAAGGAAAACAAATACCATTAAAGCATAACATAATAGATTTGTAAGTGTAATAGTAAAAGTGTAGTTATTAGGATTATTAGGATACATCCTTAATAGTATGACATATATAAGTAATGCAATTCCACTAGATAAAAGATACATGGTAAGACAATAGAAAATAAACATAAATAACTTCTTAGGTACATCATTTCTTGGATAATCGTTCATAAGTAACCTCCGTAGTAATTATATAATATTATAAACATGATTACATTTTTTTACTAAACCTTTATATTAATATTAAAAGTCTTTTGAGAATATGATATAATATTTTTCAATAAATATCAATATTATATAATGAATTCTGACAAAGAGCGACAAAAAAATGAGATATAATGATAATTGATGTCATATATTTTGTGGTTTTGGAGGTAGAAGATGCGGAGTATTTCTAAACAATTAAATAATACCCTATTTATCATTTCTTGTCTAATTTTTCTCGTATTTCTTTTAACGATTTTTATCGTTAATAGTTATTATCACTATCATCATATAAAAAGTTTGGTTATGGACAACAATCAAAATGCGGTGAATATACTTACTGATTATTTTAAAAATATCGATATACACGACAAGACTATTAAAGAGATGATGATTGACTCCGAATATGAAGAGTTAGCGTATCTATTAAATAGTAATCGTTATTTTGAAAATCTATATTATGTAGAAAATGAAGAAATCATTTATACTTATCAAGAAACCACGATATATGATGTTAGTTTTGGCAATTTATATAATATTGAGAATAATCAAATACTCACTAATAAAGTCATTAAAGATATATGGACGTATGTAAATAAAATAGCTGATAATAAATATTTAATCTATATTGTAAATCGTGATGTTTTAGGTAAATTACAATATCTTAATACATCTATGAGTTCTTCGATTGCTTATTTAACAACGGATAAATATTTTCAAGTTAATAAGGAAAGTTATGGCTTTAAAGCTGTTTTTTTAAGTAGAAATTTTGCTACTTATCAAAAAGTAGAAATTCTAAACACCAATGTTTACCTAGTTACGAATGTAGAACATCAGGAAATATATCTATGTATATTAGAAGATTCAGCTCTTGTTATAGGTATTTCGTTACTTATTTTAATACTTCTACTTCTATTACTGTATTTTCGCAATAGACAAAATGTGTTTAAACCATTAAAACATTTTATTCATGAGATTGAGTTGATAGAAGAAAATGATATACATTATTTTGAATCTATTAATGAGAATCAGTCTGAATATATTGAGTTTTCTAATATTTTGACTGTTATAAAAAAATTATCGTATTATAGTAAAAGTAAGTATGAGAATATTATTCAGAATTTAAAAAAGGAGTTAAATGAAGCACAAGAAACAATTAAATCAAAATTACTTTTCTTGGCAAATATGTCCCATGAAATGCGTACTCCACTCAATTC
>DATCKO010000063.1:0-4544 GCA_036562215.1 Haloplasmataceae bacterium
AATTAATGGTCCTAATTTAAACATGTTAGGAATTAGAAATCCCGGTATATATGGTAATATAACTTATCAAGATTTAGAAACAATGATAAAAGTGTTTTGTAAAGAAAACCATATTCATGTCGATATGGTTGTAAGTAACTATGAAGGAGAGATTGTTGAAGCCATTCATGATACTTACTTTAATAAATATGATGCCTTAATCATTAATCCAGGGGCTTTAACTCATTATTCTATAGCGATTCGTGATGCTTTAGAGATTCTTAATTGCTTAAAAATAGAAGTACATATATCTGATATTTATAATCGTGAATCTTTTCGGAAAACTAATGTTATTAGAGATGTTTGTGATTATTCCATAATCGGAAAAGGTCTTGATGGATATCTTGAAGCAATAAAAATTGTTATGCAAGTTAAGAAAAGATAGACAAATGGATAGAATTCTTATATAATATGTATGTTAAAGAACTTAGGAGGTATATTGATGATATCATGTAGTGATTTAAGAACCGGTATGACGATTGAATATGATAATAATATTTACTCAGTACTAGAATATCAACACGTTAAATCAGCTCGAAGTGCGGCCTTTGTACGGTTAAAGCTTAGAAATCTCCGTACTGGTAATGTTGTGGATATGACGGTTAATTCATCAGAAAAATTTCAACCTGCTCGTATTGAAAAAGTAACCATGCAATATTTATATAATAGTGGTACATTTTATGTGTTTATGAATAATGATACTTATGATCAAATAGAAATACCAATATCAAGATTAGATTATGAATCCAAATTTCTTTATGAAGGTCTAGAAATTAAAGTTATTATGTATGAACAAGAAGTAATTGGGGTTGAATTACCTGATAAAGTCGTATTACAAATTGTTGAATGTGAACCAGCTGTGAAAGGTGATACCGCACAAAATGCCACTAAGAATGCTGTTTTACAAACCGGATATGTTATTCAAGTTCCATTATTTATCGAAAATGGCGATAAGGTCATTGTTTCGACGATTGATGGCAAATATGTTTCACGCGCAAAATAAAATAAAGAATACCTTCAATAATAATTTATCTGAAGGTATTTTTTTTATTTACTGTAAATATTAGTATTATTTTAGGGGAAACATCATATTTTTAATTAGAGAGATTTTGAGGAGGTTATATGTTATGAAACCACAAGGTAAAGTTACGATCTTTATGATTGTGATGATTGTTATGTTGTCAATTTATTATTTTGCGCTTCCAAATAATAATAATCCTAGTAATACCACTGATGTTGGTAATATTTCTAATAAATCAGAGGAATTTGAACAGCTTCGTAATCAATTACAAGAAAAGCGCTATGAAATGATTGCTTCATTACAAGAAATACTAGCATCAGCTGAAGTTGGTGTAGAAGAAAAAAATACTGCTATTGAAGCTATTCAAAAGATTCATTTATTATCACAAAATGAAGCACTACTAGAAACCAGGATTCTAAATCTAGGATATGATGATGTTTTTGTCGAGGCAACAGAAACAAGTGTCGTAGTTTGGGTTTACGTTGATAATTTAACTATTGATGAAGTTAACGAAATCTTTACTTTGGCAAAAAGTGAATTTGGTAGCTATGTAGATGTAAGCGTTCATTATACTATTACAGGTATAAATTAAACAAATATTACAGAGAAACTTGCATTAACTCCGCATGTTGATATATAATAATATTAAATGCAGGAGGGATACTCATGGAAGTAAAATACATTCAATTAGATATAAATAATCAACCAAAATACGGTGATATAAACGTTAACTTAAAAGTACTAGAAGTCATTGCTAGCAAATCAGCATTAGAAGTTGAAGGAGTAAGTTCGATGCATTATAAGATTACCAAAGTTGTTACTGATGCTTTTAATCGTAATCACCGTAGCGGAGTTAATGCCGAAATCGTAAAAAATGGGATTGTTATAGATTTATATGTCGATGTAAAATATGGTGAATCAATCCATAAGGTAGGTAAAAAGATTCAAGAAAACGTAAAGCAAGCTATTTATAATATGACCTTTCTAGAAGTATCACGTGTTTATGTTCACGTTGTGAATATTAATTTTTAAACCACTAAATATAGTGGTTTTTTAATATTTTTTAATGTGATATAATAATACTGATATTTTATTGAATAGGTGATAATATGAATCGCAAGTTAGAAAGAGAAATTATTGTCTTAGCATTATATAGTATGGAAATATCCGATAATGATATTTACGACACTGTACATTATATTTTACAACATAAGAAAATTGAACAACAAGCTACAGATTATATTTATGATAGTATTAAAGGTGTAAGGGATAATAAAGATAAAATCGATGAAATAATTTCGAAAAATTTAGAGAATTATAGAATAGAGCGTTTATCATATATTGATTTAGCTATTATTCGATTTGCTACGTATGAGTTACTTTTTGATAATGTAACTCCATTTCCAATCATCATTAATGAAGCTATCGAAATCACAAAAAAGTATAGTGATTTAGGTGATCATAAAGCTTGTGCTTTCAATAATCGATTATTAGATAAGATTAGAATCGCTTTAGATTTATAAAGGATGAATTAATATGGAAAAAAAACCTTTAACAGTTACAGCTCTTAATAAATATCTAAAGTATTGTTTTGATCATGACGTTAATTTGCAATACTTGTTTGTAAAAGGAGAAATCTCTAATTTTAAGCATCATGGTAGTGGTCATTTTTACTTTACTTTAAAAGATGAGTTTTCACAAATAAATGCCGTAATGTTTCAACAATATGCAAAAAATATTAATTTTCAATGTGAAGATGGCATGAAGGTGATTGTGGAAGGTTATGTTAGTTTATATACTCAAGGTGGAACATACCAAATTTATGTATCTAACATTATACTAGATGGTTTAGGAGAACTATTTCTTCGTTATGAGAAGTTAAAGGAGAAGTTAGCTAAAGAGGGTTTGTTTGCACCAGAACATAAATTACCCATTCCCAAGTATCCAAAGAAAATTGGTGTTATAACATCAAATACAGGTGCTGCAATTCGCGATATATTAACTACTATTGAAAGACGTTTTCCTTTATGTGAAGTGATTGTATTTCCAACTTTAGTTCAAGGAGAATATGCCAAAGATGATATTGTTAAATCGATTAAAAAAGCAAATTTATATAAAGGATTAGATTTAATAATATTAGGACGAGGTGGCGGGTCAATAGAAGATTTATGGTGTTTTAATGAAGAAGAAGTGGCTTATGCAATATATGAATCGAAGATTCCGATAATATCAGCTGTAGGTCATGAAACGGATTTTACAATTAGTGATTTTGTTAGTGATTTACGAGCTGCTACACCTACTGCAGCTGCAGAATTAGCAGTCCCTAATAAAGCTGATTTAATGTTGTATTTACGCCAAGTTAAAAATCGGATGAATCAAAGTATTATAAATAATCTAAAAAACAATCAAGTTCGCTTACAAAGAATAAATCAAAGTTATATATTTATGCAACCTCATCGTCTATATGAAAATTATTATTTTCGCTTAGATAAATATTTAACGATATTAGAGAAAAATAATCCTTTAACACAAATTAATAAGAAACAAGAAAGTTTAAAATTAATTAACGAAAGACTTAATTATTACTTTGAAAAACGTTATTCTACATTTAATTTTCAATTTAAGAAATTAATGGAAAAACTAGAATTAGTTAATCCATTATCTTTAATTAATAAAGGCTATGCTATTATTAAAAAAGAAGATAAAACCATTACTAGCATTAAAGAATTACAAAATAATGATAAGCTAGAAATATTGGTAAGTGATGGTGTAATTTATAGTGAAGTAAAAGATAAAGAGGTGAAGAAATGGAACAATCTTTTGAAAAAGCAATGAGTGAGTTAGAAGAAATCGTCAAAAAATTAGAATCTGGAGAAGTTAATTTAGAAGATAGTATTACTTTATATAAACGAGGATTAGAATTATATGGATACTGTTATCAAAAATTACAGGAGGCCGAAAAACTAGTTGTAAAAATAAATGATGAGAGAATAGGAGATTAAGATGAATTTTACCGAATTTAGTAAATATTATATTGCTAAAATTGATGAAATAAATACTTTTTTTATTAATACATTAGATTTGGCAGAACCATTAAAAAATTCCCTAATGTATTCCTATACTGCTGGTGGTAAAAGAATTAGACCTTTATTAATGCTCTCTATGTTAGAGGCTTTCCAAGAGGATATTAATAAAGGACTAAAAACTGCTGCTTGCTTAGAATTAATACATACTTCATCATTAATCCATGATGATTTACCTGCCATGGATAATGATGATTATCGTCGTGGTAAACTAACTAATCATAAAGTTTTTGGTGAAGCCACTGCGATTCTTGCTGGTGATAGTTTATTAGTTGACAGTATCCGTCTTATTACTGATGATGATTTATTGGATAATGAGATCAAAGTTCAATTAATATCTTATTTATCTAATTGTGTAGGAGCTAAGGGAATGATAGGTGGACAGCAACTTGATATAGAGC
>DATCKO010000069.1:0-8791 GCA_036562215.1 Haloplasmataceae bacterium
GAGTAATTTATCTTTCTTTAGTGATTATGATAAAATTAAAAGCAATATTGATAATAAATCAAATATTCATATAACAGAGTTTAATGAAAAAAGAAAAGAGTTAAAGGAAGAGTTAAGAAAAATCTTTGCTGATACTGATTATTCTGAAACCAAAGAAGTCTTTTATGAAGATAAGTTCGATTATGATTTACCTAAAAAAGAAGAGACTCCTAAAAAAAGTTTTACTATAAGTAATGATTTTGTTAATTTAAAACAAGAATTAGATAGAGAGTTAAAAAGTAAAGTAAATGATAATCAAGTTATTTATAATGATTTATCTACTTATCAGTTTCCACCTATCGATTTATTACATCATCAGGATAGTATCATATCCGATGATATTGAGTGGATCGAAAGTCAGATGGAAATCTTAGATAATACTTTTGAGAGCTTTGGTATTGCTGCTAAAACGGTGGGTTATACTAAAGGACCTACTGTAACACGATA
The DNA here is from genome assembly GCA_036562215.1 of Haloplasmataceae bacterium. Taxonomy (GTDB): domain Bacteria; phylum Bacillota_I; class Bacilli_A; order Haloplasmatales; family Haloplasmataceae; genus CALFRW01. The sequence continues at coordinate 487 of DATCKO010000069.1, forward strand.
TGAAATAGAGCCTGAACCAGGCACTAAAGTTAGTAGAATAACCGCTTTACAGGATGATATTAAACTGCGTCTAGCAGCTAGTGATATTCGTATTGAAGCACCAATATCTGGTAAAAGCACCGTGGGTATTGAAGTACCTAATAAAGAAGTTAGAACAGTTACATTAAGAGAAATAATAACCAGCAATGCATATAAAGTTTATAAATCTCCACTAAAAATTGCTTTAGGATTAGATATTGCTGGTGAGCCTGTATTTTCTGATATTGGAAGTATGACTCATAGTTTAATTGCGGGTTCAACTGGTTCAGGAAAAAGTGTCTGTATCAATAGTATAATCATAAGTATCTTATATAATGCTTTACCAGATGAAGTTAAATTAGTACTAATAGATCCAAAAAAAGTCGAGTTTAGTATGTATCGAGATATACCACATTTGCTTACTCCAGTCATTAATGATCCTAAAGTAGCTACAGCAACCCTAAGATGGCTTTCTGAAGAGATGGACCATCGCTATGAATTAATCGAAAGTGTTGGAGCACGGGACATAAGAAGTTATAACCTTAAACGAAGTAGAAGTAATTTAGATATTCCAAAATTACCTTATATTGTCGTAATTATTGATGAACTTGCTGATTTAATGGTCATTGCAGCCAATGAAGTTGAAGAATATATCCAACGTATTTCCCAATTAGCACGAGCTGCAGGAATTCATCTCATTGTCGCTACTCAAAGACCTTCTACGAATGTTATTACAGGTACTATTAAAACTAATATTCCAACAAGAATTTCCTTCAAAGTATCATCGGCGATTGATTCGCGCATCATTCTTGATGATACTGGTGCAGAAAAACTTATTGGTAAAGGTGATATGTTATTATTAGATAATGGAAGACCATATTTAAAACGACTACAAGGTTCATATATCACTGAAGAAGAAATTGAAAAGGTTACGAACTTTGTAAAAGAGCAGTTAGCTCCAGATTATGCCTTTACTGCAGATGATTTATTGAAAAAAGAAACCGATATAAGCTTAGATTATGATGAAGAGTTATTTGATGAAGCAGTACGCTTTGTGATTGAGATGGGAGAAGCTAGTGCTTCGAAAATTCAACGTCATTTTAAGGTTGGTTATAATCGGGCTGCACGTATTATTGATCTCATGGAGAAATATCATATTGTAGGTCCACAACAAAGTGGTGCTAAACCGCGTGATGTTTTAGTTACATTGGATGAATATGAAAGAATGTTCTTATAAGCCTAGTAATAGGCTTTTTTTTCTATAGGTAGTAGCACATATCTTCCTTCTTAATATAAATATATTAAAAAGGAGGATGACTAATGGGGGGATATCATTTAATTGGCATAAAAGGGGCGGGTATGAGTAGCCTAGCTTTGTTATTAAATGACAACGGAATAACAGTTAAAGGTTCTGATGTTGAGGAATATTTTTTTACCGAAGATAATTTAAGAACCCGTAATATTCCGATATTACCTTTTAATGAAGAAAATATAAAACCAACAGATATAATTATTGTAGGTAATGCTTTTAAAAATCACCCAGAATATCAAAAAGCAAAAGATTTAGGTTGTGAGGTTTATACATACCATGAATTTGTAGGAAAACTAAGTAAATCACTTAATACTATAGCCATTAGCGGTTCACATGGTAAGACAACTACCACCACGATGATTAAGCAAATATTAGAAAGTGTGATGCCTATTAATTACATTATAGGTGATGGTCAAGGAGGAGGTAGTATAAATAGTAAATATTTGGTTTTGGAAGCTGATGAATACGAAAGACATTTTTTAGCTTATTATCCACAAATTGCTGTCGTCAATAATATTGATTTTGACCATCCTGATTATTATAAAGATATTATGGATGTAAAAGATGCTTTTCAACAATTTATGAATCAAGCCACTATTATTGTATATAATGGTGATGATAAACTCTTAAAAGAAGCTATACCAAATGATAAAAAAACTATTTCTTATGGTATAGATAAGAGTAATGATTATTATGCAAATAATATTAGTAATGATAAACGTTATACTTATTATGATTTATACATTAAAGGAGTGTTTAACGGTAAAATAAAAATACCGATGTTTGGCATGCATTCAGTATATAACTCACTTGCTGCTATTGCTGCAACACATCTATTAGTAGATGATTTAAATCAAATAAAAAACATGTTAAGTAATTTTAAAAGTGGAAAAAGAAGGTTTGAAGAATTTATTTTTAATAAACAAATCATTATAAGTGATTATGCTCATCATCCAAAAGAAATAATGTCTACTATTGAAGCTGTAAATGCTAAATATCCTTTTAAAAAAGTTTTAGTGTATTTTCAACCTCATACTTACACACGTACTATTTCCTTTTTAAATGATTTTGCAAGTGCCCTCTCTTTAGCTGATAAAGTATATTTACGAGAGATATTTTCTTCTGCTAGAGAACACCATAAAACTATCTCTGCAAATGATTTAGCAATTCTTATTAATGATTGTGAAGTTATAAATGATGATACTTATTTAGATGTATTTAGTCAGAAAATAAATTATATAATTATTTTTATGGGAGCAGGAGATATTGACCGGTACTGTAGTCGTTATATAGAGTTTATAAAAAATAATAATAATTTTATGCAAATATCTTAAATAATCACAAGTTTTAATGTATAATGATTATATAAAATGGTTATAGTTAAAGTAGGTGAAAATGTTGCTTGAAATTGTTTATATAACATTAGGATTCATTTTAATTGTCTGTGTTATAATAATTACCTATTTCGCCATTAAGTTTTTAGAAAATTATCGTAGTACTTTAAAGCAAGCCGATATAACCATAAGAGTAGCGGAAACTTCTTTACAGGAACTTGATAAAATGGTTTTACTTTTTACAGACAAATTGAATGATGCAGAAGCTTTTTTTAATGAATTAAATACAACTGGGAAGCATTTAGGACTATTAAATGAAAAATTTGATGATATAATGGAATTAATAGAAAAGTATCCAAAAGGAATGACTTCTTCCTTATTTTTATTAAATAAAATCGATTACATTAAAGACCTACCCAAATTATTTAATGTATTAAATTTCGATGAGGAGTTGAATAATGTGCTAAAGGACTTTATTAAAGGTGTTATCGTAGGTGGATTAGCAGTAGCATTTTTAACACCTAAAACCGGTGATGAGATGCGAAAGGTTGCCATGGATAAATTAGATGAATTAAAAGAAAAAGCTAAGAATATAAATGTCGAAGATGTTAGAAATAGTATTTTTAATAAAATTGATGAACTTAAAAATTATCTAACAACATCAAGTAAAGATGAAATAATTAATCGTATATTTGAAGAAATCAAACATTTATATGATAAGGTTAAAGGTCTTTTATCTTTTAATCAACGACCTAAAACCGAGATTATTGAAAAACAGTAATTTCTTTACTGTTTTTTTACATAGAGGTTGATTATGATGAATAGTAAGAGTAAGGAAAAAATCAAGCAATTAAGATTAGAAATTGACAAGATTAATCTAGAACTACTTAATTTATTAAATGAAAGAGCTAAGATTGCTCAAGAAATTGGTAAGGAAAAGCAAACACATGGGTATTCCATATATGATCCTATTAGAGAACAGGAAATATTAGAGAATCTAATTCAAAATAATACTGGACCTTTTTCTGATGAGGTAATTTGCTTTTTATTTAAAGAGATATTTAAAGCAACAGCTAATCTCCAAAGTGAATATAATACTAATAAACTCCAAATATCAAGAAAAGATATTAACCCTATTATCGAGATAAAAGGACAATGTATTGGTGGTAAGGACAAAACTTTTATCTTTGGTCCTTGTTCTATAGAAAGTGAAAGTCAACTTGAATTAACTGCCGAGTTACTTGTAGAAAACAATTTAAAGTTTATTCGTGGTGGGGCTTTTAAACCTAGAACATCTCCTTATGAGTTTCAAGGTTTAGGCTTAGAAGCCTTAAAAATGATGAAAAAAACATGTGATAAATATCATTTAATTTCTGTCGTGGAAGTAATGGATGAAAAAGAATTAGAATTAGCTTTAGATTATGTTGATATCATCCAAATTGGTTCTCGTAATATGCAAAACTTTAGTTTATTAAGAGCTGTTGGTAAAACTACTAAACCCGTTTTATTAAAACGCGGATTTATGGCAACTATTGAGGAATTTAAACTAGCTGCAGAATATATTATCTCGGAAGGTAATAAGCAAATAATTCTTTGTGAAAGAGGTATAAGAACCTTTGAAAGAGCAACGCGTAATACCTTAGATATATCATGTATACCTATATTAAAACAAGAAACTCATTTACCAGTAATCGTCGATATCTCTCATGCTGCTGGTCGTAAAGACCTATATGTGAGTCTAGCTAAAGCGGCATTAGCTGCATCTTGTGATGGTATAATGGCGGAAGTTCATCCGAACCCAAAGGTTGCTTTATCTGATGCTCATCAACAAATGGATTTTATAGAGTTTACTAATTTTTATAATCAAATCAAAATTTAAATTTTACTATTGTAAATGTTTTCATATTTGATATAATAATTTAAAGATTTCTTAATATAGGTGGTGAATTTTGTGGCCGATATAAAAAACAATAAAATAACAATATATGACGTAGCAAGTAAAGCAGAAGTTTCCTTAGCCACTGTTTCTAGGGTATTAAATAATCCTGATAAAGTTAAACCAGCTACACGCGAAAGAGTATTAGAAGCTATAAAAAAGTTAGGATATCGACCAAACGCGATTGCTCGTGGACTTGCTAGCCGAAAATCTACGACTGTAGCTCTCATAGTTCCTGATGTATCAAGAGCATCTGTTGCTGAGATGATTAATGGTGTTATCGATATTGCACATAAATATGATTATACTGTTATTTTAAAGGTAACTAATAGTGAAGTAGAAACCGAAGAAGAAATATGGCAAGAAGTTTTAGCAGCCCAAGTTGATGGTATACTTTATTTGAATGATGAGTTAGATGAACGAAACATCAAGCAAATACTTGAAGTAAATGTACCAGTAGTATTATGTAATGTACAAGAAGAAAGAAAACTGATTCCATCGGTTTCTATAGATTTTGAGAAAGCTTTTTATGAAGCTACTAAGCACTTTATTGATAAAGGTAAGAAAGATATTTTACTTGTTTCAACAAGAAGCGCTTATTCTATAAATGCTTTACGGGAGCGAGGATACAACAAAGCGATGAAAGAAGCCAATTTAGAACCTAATATTATACGTTCATCTGGTCGCTTTGTCGTGAGTTACCCGTTTTTTCAAGATTACTTAAAAAAACATAAACCAGAAGTAGCAATTGTTGTACGTGATTCGATAGCGGTTTCTATGGTTAATGCTGCTTGTGATTTAGGAATAAATATACCGGATGAATTAGAAATAATCGGTTTTCAAAATACCAAATATTCTAAAATGTCAAGACCAACACTAACATCTATTGATAATCCTATTTATGATATTGGTGCTGTATCCATGCGGTTGTTAACAAAACTTATGAATAATGAAGCTGTTGATAATGTCAATATAATCTTACCTCATAATATTTTATGGAGAAATACGACTAAATAGTTGATAATATTTCTTTTTTGTATTATATTAATAAATGTGAGTAAATAAAGTAAACTAAGGACCTTTTTTATTTAACTAGGAGGTATTATACATGAAAAATCAACTACCAATTGCGATGAGTAATCGTCATATTCATTTAAGTAAAACTGACTTAGAAAAATTATTTGGCGAAGGTTATGTTTTGACTAAGAGTAAGGATTTATCCCAGCCAGGTCAATTTGCCGCAAATGAAAAAGTGGATATCGTAGGTCCTAAAGGCACACTAAAAGGTGTTAGAGTATTAGGTCCAGTTCGGGGCAATACACAAATTGAAATATCGAAAACCGATAGTTTCGTATTAGGAATATATCCACCAGTTAGAGATTCTGGTGATATTGAAAATACACCGGGTGCGAAAATAATTGGCCCAAAAGGAGAGGTCGAAATAGATAAAGGGGTTATAATTGCTAGTCGCCATATTCATATGCATCCTAATGATGCTAAAGAATTTGGTGTTAAAGATAAAGACCGCGTTAAAGTAAAAGTTGATGGTGAAAGAGGACTTATATATGATAATGTGCTTATCAGAGTCCGTGAAGATTTCATCTTAGAAATGCATGTCGATATTGATGAAGGAAATGCCGCAGGCGTTTCTAATGGTCAATTAGTAGAATTACTTAAATAAAATTAATATTTGCGATGATTGGTTTAAGTAGTTAATAATTTAATTTTTTAGAGACTTAGTGGTAGGTGAAAACTAAGATTAATTATTAATGAAATACACCCAGGAGCAATTATGAAAGAGTGCACGAAAGTGAACTAAGGTGGTACCACGCATATAAGCGTCCTTAGATATTAAGGACGCTTTTTTTACTAATTAAAAAAGGAGAGTTGCTTATGAAAAATGAATTATTAAAAGATTTAGCATATCGTGGTTTAATTAACGATTGTACTGATTTAGAATCTCTAGATGAGTTGTTAGAATCTGGTATGATTACTTTATATTGTGGATTTGATCCTACAGCTGATAGCTTACATGTCGGTTCGTTATTACCTATATTGACACTAAGACGTTTTCAACTTGCAGGTCATAAGCCCATAATTTTGGTGGGAGGTGCTACTGGTTTAATAGGTGACCCTAGCGGTAAAACTAGTGAGCGAACCTTGAATAGTTTAGATACAGTAAAAAAATGGTCAGATGCGATAAAGATGCAGTTAGCAAAATTTATTATGTTTCATAATGAAGAAAATAAGGCTATAATGGTAAATAATTATGATTGGACGAAAAATCTATCAATTATTGATTTTCTTCGTGATTATGGAAAACATTTTGGTATCAATTATTTATTAGCCAAAGAAACGATTGCGAAAAGATTAGAAACAGGAATATCTTTTACGGAATTTACATATACCATCTTACAAGCGATGGACTTTAACCACCTCTATGAAACCTATAATTGTCAACTACAAATCGGAGGAAGTGATCAATGGGGTAATATTACCTCTGGTTTAGAACTAATTCGTAAAAATCATGGTACAGAAGTTAAAGCTGTTGGTTTAACCATGCCTTTAGTAACAAAGGCTGATGGAACAAAATTTGGTAAAACCGCAGGAGGTGCTATCTGGTTAGATGAAAACCTTACGACACCATATGAAATGTATCAATTCTTCTTAAATACTAGTGATGATGATGTTGTGAAGTTCTTAAAATATTTTACCTTCTTATCACATGAAGAAATAGAACAATTAGCAGAAAAGGTTAAGACAGAACCTCACTTACGTATAGCCCAAAAAGTATTAGCTAAAGAAGTAGTTACTTTAGTACATGGTAATGAAGCCTTTGAAGAAGCCTTAAAGATCACGGAAAATTTATTTAATGGTGATATTAAAGCTTTAACAAGCAAAGAAATAGAAACTGGTTTTAAAGGTTTACCATCAATAACGATTGATAATAACACTAATATCGTGGACTTACTAGTAATGTGTGGTGCAGCTAGTAGTAAACGTCAAGCAAGAGAATTTATTAACAGTAATTCTATTGCGTTAAATGGTGATAAAATTAACGATTTAGATTTAACGGTATCTAAAGATTTAGCTATCGATGGTAAATATTTAATCATATTAAGAGGTAAGAAAAACTATTATATGGTTAAATTTAGTTAAAAAAATAAATGCTTTGGCATTTATTTTTTTTCATCAAATAAGCTAATTATAAACAAATATCCACATAGTAACGTTGAAATAACTTGTAGTATTAAGGAAATGATTATCGGTATACTATGTACTGGTTCGATGGTAATTAAATCTCCCCAATTTAAAGTTTGAACATTGGCATTATGTGGTAGTAAGTAAGTTAAGAAACTTGATGTAACGAGACTAACAAAACCTAGTAAAAAGCGAAATACTCCTAAAGGAACTAGTATTACTGATACTCCACCTATTACCAGTAAGACTAAACCTAAAATACTCCAATAATCTTTTTCAATGGCTTGATTATTTACATCGACTAAACCATTAATAATATCCCAAGCACGAAACTCCTTAGTATTAGTGGTATTAAATACTTTTGATGTAACTTTTATAATAAAACTTGCATCTAAAAAGTACATTGTAAAAGCAATAATGATAAGTAAAATAACTATAAATGATATGAAAGTAACTTTATGTTTAGTTTTCATCATATCCTCCCTAAAAATAGTTCATTAATAT
>DATCKO010000075.1:0-2534 GCA_036562215.1 Haloplasmataceae bacterium
CCCATAGAATGACCAAATATATAAATGTTTTCATATTTCTTGAATAATTCACTTAATGTATTATTAACTTGATTAACCCATTCGAGATACTTAATTTTTGATAGATCACTTAGTTTTCCACCATGTTCTTTTAATAAAACAGCATATATTGAATAATTATTTTCTTTTAAAATAGGATATAAAAAGGAAAATTCCTTAGGACTAGAAAAAATACCATGGATAAAAAAAACTAATTTTCCATTTGTCCCTTGATGATAATAATCAGATAAATAAATATCATTTTCCAACATACTTTCCTCCTTTTATATCAGATATAAGACTAATAAATGTAATGGATAAAAAACATAGAATATATATTTTAATGATAAACCCTTTTTGTGATTATACTGTTTAATAAGGATTAATGCTAGAATTGCGAATATTTGTATAAAATCAACCAAAGTAAAACTTAATGGATTCTTTAATACCTCTATTATCGGTTCAATTATAATCAATAAATTTATTATTAATATACTAGTAAATAGATGTTTATAATCACCTCGGAAATAATAATAGGCAAAAATCATAAGTATACCAAAAATATTATAATCAGTATGTAATATGACCGAGATCAAACCTATAAGAATTACTGAAAAATTAGCTTGTTGAATATTATCCTCTTTATATTCTTCATACAATTTGATTGATAGTAAACCCAAAAATAATGTAAAAAAGACATTTTGATGTTTAATATAAAAAAGAGAATTATAAAAAGCTAAATTAAATGGTATTTCAGATATAAAAGCAAATATTAACAATCGTGTAAGATAGAGTTTTATATTACGAGTATAAAAGTATCCTTCAACAATAAGAAAAGCAAAAATAGGAAAAGCTAATCTACCAATTGATCTCATTATTATATAAGGATAGGAATTAATAGATAAATTAAGAACATTAGTTGCCGCTATATGGTCAATTAGCATAAATATAATAGCTAGTATTTTTAAACTAGAATTGCTAAGCATAAAATCACCATTTCTTACTATTATAACCTAAATAATAATTATTTTTTTAAATTATCAAAAAAAAGCGTATTAATATATGAATACATTATACTAGGAGGGAATATGTTAAATCAAGTTATAATTGTAGGTCGTTTAGTAAGGGATCCTGAAGTAAAAATGCTTTCAGATGATAAGAAAGTATCTCATATTACCTTAGCTGTTAATAGAAACTTTAAAAATACTGAAACGGGTAAATATGATGTAGATTATATCTATTGTACACTTTGGGATAATATCGCAAATGCGACTGCTAATCACTGTCGTAAAGGAAGTATAATAGGTGTAAAAGGAAGGATAGTGTCACGAACTCTAGATATAGATAGTAGTAAAAAAATTACCTATCCCGATATCATAGCTGAAAAAGTAACTTTTATTAGTAATGGAAAAGATTACTCAATCGCCAATAAAACAGAATGAACAACATTCTGTTTTTAATTTTTATAAAAGTTTATCATATTGATACTAATCTACTAATATAATTATAATGGATTATTTTTGACAAAATTTGCTATTAAAGGTTATAAACAAATCTATTATTAGATTTGTTTTATAATATGTTCCTATGCAAGAGGAAATAGGAACATTATATAACTCCTCTAAATATAGAAAGGTGGATAAAATGAAAAAAACGCTTTTTTCTCTTGGTTTAATGTGTTTATTCAGTTTAACATTGTTTTTAGGTACTACTTATGCTTGGTTTAGTGAAACCATCGTAGTATCAAATAATGCGATTAGAACTGGTACTTTTGATATAGAATTTTTAATTACTGACCCTAATGATGAGATATTAACTTGGTATGATTTAGATACTGAAGAAAGTAAAATCTTTGATTGTGATTACCTATATCCAGGATATTCAGAAAGTAAAATATTAAAGATATCTAACACAGGTGAAATAGATGCGGCTATTAGATTGTATACAATCAATGGTTCATGGTCGCATGAATCGATAAGAAATGCGGTAATATTTTCAATTAATGGATTAGGTAGTAGTATTTATTTTGATGTAAATCATAATAGTTTTCTTGTACTTAAACCAGGTGAAACAATCCAATTTGAGGTTTCCTTTACAATTGACCCTAAACTAGATAATATTGGTCAAGCACAATATCTTTTGTTTGATGTAGTCTTAGAAGCTATTCAAGTTGGTGAAGCTTTAACTCGTGACGCCAAGCTTTACTATTTACCAGCTGTTTAATATATAAAGATAATACATAGGAGATAACTATTTAATTATATATAATTAAAAAAGGCTCTATAATTTTTAGTGTGGGTAACTAACTCACACTATTTATTTTTCATACAAAAAGAGACATATTTCCAATAACCTGATACAATTAATTTGGATACATAATTGAAAGGGTTGAAAATATGCCTCTATCTAATGATTATATACTAAAAACATTTCATTTTAAAGATGAAAATATTTATTTTGATGATATTGTCAAAGAAGAAGTTATTAAAGGTATTACTTCTCTTATTTATCATGCT
>DATCKO010000077.1:0-5451 GCA_036562215.1 Haloplasmataceae bacterium
TAGTAATAATATCAGATAATCTTGCTTTATCAGTTTGTAAAGCTACTTGAGCTAATTGTTCAAGTTTATCCTTAATCATATTATCCCTACTAGAATTACTTACATGAACTCCATATTCAGAATCATTTAATAAAGCACCATCTATATCTAAAAATACTCTTTGTACATCATTTAATATAAATTGAGCTTTTTTACCATTTATATAAGCAATTTTAGCAGTATTTAATAGTTGAGTTAATACTTGTCTTTTAACTTCATTGTGGTACATAAACCACTGTTCAGTAATATAAGAAGATTGTAAAACAGATCTTTCAACTCCTCCTACAGTTTCAGTAGAAGATATTTGTCCTTGTCTTTGTCTGGAAACTCCACAAAGTTCACCAGCCATATCTTCCAGTTTATTGAGGATTTCTATATACTGTCCTACAGTATTAGAAAGAGTCATATCTACTCCTGCACCTATTTGATTAAATTTAGATACAGAATTAGGATCTCCTTCTCTACCTTCTTCATGAGAATTTACCCAAGCAACTCCAAGATTATCAAAGTAGTACATCCACTCAGCTACTGTCCATCCTTGAGATTTAGGAAGTAGACCAAAATCCATAATGAATTTCTTACCTTTAGCTTTGGCAAGTTCATTCATTAATCTATACCATACTATAATATATGTATATTGGTGAGGTTTAATAAGATCTACTAAGCTGGTAGCCTGCGAATTAAGGTTATTATATACCCTTCCTACATAAGGTAATTTGCAAGTAGAAGGGTTATCCATAGATCTATTCTGATTAGGAAGAGGTTCTATGTTTACATAAATATCTTCTCCTATTCTAGTCCCCATCCAAACTTCATTAATCCACTGCCACTCTACTTTAATATCAGGATAAATTTCTTTTAACTCCTTAGTTATTTTAAAAGTATCATCTACAGTTGTTGCTTGAGGTCCAAGTTCATCTGTATAAGTAACAAAACCAATCTTTTTCATTGATTTCCAACAACAAGTAGAAACTAATATATCAGAAGATTGATAATAATTAGTAGGACTTGGTCTATTACCTGTTATATAATTTCTATCATCATAACCACTTTGTCCAGCATAAAAAGTACCAGGAGTCATTGTATAAGGGTGACCATTATATCCATACATAGAAGATACTTCACCATTATCAATTCTTTTAATATCATCTTCAGATAAATACTCACCAAATTCATCAAGTATTTGACCAATATTTAAATATCTATCTTCTCTACACCATTGAGCATCTTCTATAGTTTCTAAATGGGGATTTCTGTCATAATCAAAATTAAGAGGATTTACAACTCTTACTTTAGGTTCATTAGAAACTATACCAACATAATATATTTCTTCTGCTGATATTAAAGCATGTTCCCAACCCTGATTAAATTTTAAAACAAGATTTTCTTCCTTCAACAAATGTTGCAAAATAGTATTACCCATTTGTTCTCTAATATCTCTATAATTTTCATCAAAATGTTTGAGAATATCCTGAGTAGGTTTAGGAGGAATCATATTACCTTGTTCATCAGTTTGTCCTTCACCTAATTCAAAAAGTAGATGTTCTTCTAAAGACTGTCTGATAACCTCTCTTCTTTTTTCATCTATTGTTTTAGTAACTTCACCACTAATACCTACAACTCTAAAGTTAAAAGGTCTTTTAATTTCTTCCCCTTTAAGTAGTTCATACTTAGGACGAATAATATTAAAATTCTGAAGTTTAACAGGACTATCACCTAATTGAGTAGGTAAATTATAAGGATTTACAACATAATTAAAATCTTGTTCATCAAATTCAGAAACAATAAGATTATAATTTACTTGTTTTTTATATTTACTGCTTCTACCATTATACACACTTTGGTTTCCCATTTCTATAATAGCATCTACACATTGTTGTCTCCACTCTTCTGTTTTTTCAGAAAGTTTTTTCTTTTGTTGAGGAAACGTAGGTTTTAGATATATATTAGTATTCATCTTTCTTATTACATAAATAATTTATTACCGTTAGATCTTTTATTCACAAATAAAGGTCTATTAAAAAAATCATCTCTTTTTATTTCTTCTTTCTTTTTAGCTGTTATTTTATGTATTTGCAGTTTTTGTGCAATTGCTAACATTAAAGCTATTACTCTATCAAAGTTACCGTCTTCATTATAAGATATTAGCTCTTTTAACAAAGGTATAGAATATATATAATGTAAGTTCATCTTACCATCACCTATTTCCTCCATTAACCAATCTCTTAAATAAATTTCTAATTCATCTTTAACTTGTTTAGTCATTTTCTGACCATATAAACTAGTTACTGTACTATTAGCATTAGAAGTTATAATAGTAGGTTTTCTAGCTAGTAAGTGTAAGCAATTTTTAGTTTCAAAATATTCTTTTAAATTATTAATATTATTTTCATATAAATCAACTGCGTTATTATAATACATTAATAATCTCCTAACATTTTCATTATGTTCCTTAATAGTTGATGGTCTACCACAATATTCTGCAACAATTCTATCATGATTAGAACCTTCAATACTAGCTCTCTCTAATATATATGTAGCTCCTACAGAAGGTGAATTAACACTTTTATCTTGAGCATATGGATCAGTTCCTGCAATATAAAAACCATAAGCAGTATCTTTCTTAGGGTGTTCCCAAATTACTACACAACCATTAGTATCATCAGAAGTTAATGGAAAATCAACTTGTCTTAATTTATTATCTAAATCTGGTTCAAATTCTACTAAACCTACATTATTAATTACTAATGTACCCTTAGTACCTTTAACATAACCATCTGTAGTAGATTGAACTTCACCTAATTGTTTGAGTAAATCAGCAACAGGGAATATATTACCAGAAGATATACTAAAAGCTTCTCTTGGACTAAATGGATATTCTGTACAGTATTTAGTTAAAGTTTTCTTATCTTTTGATGTTTCAGAAATATGTTTTCTTTTCTTTAATTGTTCATCAATAGATTTTTCTTTTAAAGAATTACCTTGTTCATCTATATGAGGAAATTGATTTTGATATACAGGAAAAAAATAACCACAAGTAGTGTTTGCTGCATTATCATCCCATATATTATCAAATGCCATTAGATTATATGGTTCTGGATTATAGAACATTTCATTAAAATCTATAGTACCACCAGCCATATCACCACCTGTACCAAACATAATTATTTGACCTGTAATAATATCTCCATCTTGTACAGAAGGGAATATAGCTGCAAAAGCATCTTTCATTCCTATCCAGTCCCCAACTTCTTCCATTAGTACAAGGTTACCATCTTTACCCCTAATAGCATCTGGATTATCTTTAAAAGTAAGAGCTATTATTTCAGATTTATATCCTTTTTCAATTTCAATACCATTAATTTTTTCTTTAAATCCAGCTTTTACGTGATCTTGTTTATCTATTAACCTTCTTTTAGCAAAATCTGTATTTTCATTTAAGAAGTTTAAATAGTTAAGTGCCATTGTCATAGTACCTTTAGGATAAAGATACTTCTTTTGATAAGCACATATAATTGATAAAGAATCTCTTACAGTAGTATATTGATGAGCAGCAATAGAACCATTCTTATAACTAAATCCCTTTCTTCGTGATTTACCTATAATAAGGTGTTTACCTCCGGTTAAATGTTTAATATTAACATCTAACATTAAAGAATCAAGCTTTTCCTGAGTAGTACCAAAAGCAGCTATTTCTTTTATATGATAATAATTATAATCACCATCCCAAAAATCAGGAAAACTAGTACTTTTTCTTGCAGCTTTTCTATCTTTTAAAACACCTTGTTTAACAGCATCATCTGCAAATATTCTTTTAATAGGACAAAAATTAAGATAAAAATAATGTTCTCCTGTTATATAAGCACCTCCTACAGAATAACCTTCTTTAATTCTTCTTTCTTGTTCATCCCAATATTCATTATAACCTAAAGAACCAACAGGATCATCACAAAATCTACCATATTTTAAAAAATGAGAGGCTTCCTCAGAGAATACTTTTGAGTTAATCCATATACCATCTTTATTTCTAATACTTGACATTATTCTTCTCTTTTATTAATAGTTCCACCACCTCTAACCTTAGTATTATTAATAGCTAATTCTTTTTCTACTTTTTCTTTTAATAATTCTAAAGATTGAATAATTTTACCAGATTTTTCTAAAGCAGTAGTTACTTCATTAACTTTATATACAGCATTACCTTTATTATCTCTTTCAGAAAAATCTATACCATGGTAATATTTTATTAATTTATTACAAGCAGTTATTGCAGCATTTAAAAATCTCATAGAATGAGTATCAGATAATTCTTTAAATTTTTCTACAGCTTTTAAAATTATAGAATCTGGTTCCCATTTAGTGTTTTTAAAATAATCTTCTTTTATTTTGTATTCTTGTATGTCTTCAGGATAGTTTCTATAAACTGATTTATAAGCACACATATGATATACATATGCTAATTCTTTCTCAGCTATTTCTTTAGCAGAAGATTTATCTCTATCCCAAATTTCTCTAAACTGAGGGATTGATAAAACATCAGGATTAATAATTACTTTATTATCTTTTATTGTAAAGACTTCCATTTATTAGCAGGACAAGTACATTTAACACTATTTATACATTTTACTTTAGCTGGTAAATAGCAACCACATCCTTTTATCTCTTTTCCATCTATTATTAAAGATTTAGTCTTATCACACCTATTAGTTTCTGAATTGAATATTGGACAAGAACAACAAATTTTAGATCTTTCTAAAGCTATTAATTGAATTTCTTCTGATAAAAGACCTAATTTATCTTTTATTAAATTAGCAAACCCCTCAGTTATTCCAGAAAAATCTAACATATATCTATATTTTCATAAATTTCGATTGTTGTAGTATACGGAAAAATAGGTGACTGATTGACTGTATTAATAATTGAATATTTGTATTCATTATGTGCTTCAGTAAAAGATTTTACAAATTCTTCATGAATACACATATTTTTTACCCATTCTGTTATATCATCATAAATCCACTCAAAAGTATTTACTAATTTGTAGTTTCCTGACATAATTTGTTTTTTAACAAATATATAGAATTATTTTAAATAAAAAAAACCTTTGCAATTTTTTGCAAAGGCTTTTATTTTAGTTTTTATTGAATTTCAGAGTTTAAATCATCAAATTTGGTATTTTTTCTTTATTTATAGATTGAATAGTTTCCTCCATTAAATCATATTCTAAAGTTTTTTGATAAAGATAATTTAATTCTTCAATAAAAAACTTACACATTTTACCTGTTTCTTTAGATTTTGTGGATTTTAAAACATTTTCAAACTTATTCTTTTTAGCAAGAATAACATTTCTCATTTCTTTAGTTGAAGGATTTCTACCTTTTAGTTTTTCAGATTCAATAAATTGGATAAGAG
>DATCKO010000083.1:0-5771 GCA_036562215.1 Haloplasmataceae bacterium
GAGCAATGCGATATCTATTAACCTTTTTACCCTTCTTAACTTTATATAAATAATATTTACCTAATAGATAGATTCTTAATACTTCAAAGAATATTACGATAATAGTAGCAATTAAGAAAGTTATTATTATTGATAAAATATCTAAGGTCTGATAAAGATAGAGAATAATAAAAGTAATAATAAAAATTTTAGGTAGTATATAGAGGCGATTCATCTTTTTACCTTCTTTCTAATATACAAAAACTTAGTTTATCAATATCTTTTTTTGAAATTAACTGAAAATCATCCATATTAAACTTTGGAAAATAGGTATCCCCTTCATAAGATTCATTAATAAAGGTGATATATAAGCGTTTAACAATATTTATAAATTGCTCATAAACCTTTTTTCCACCAATGATAAAAATTTCTTCTGGATAATCTTTATAAACATCTAAAAAAGCTTCAACACTTGTAAAGCATTGAACATTTGGATAATCTTCTGGTTTTGATGTTAAGACAATACTTTCGCGATTAGGTAAGGGTTTATGTAAGTATGATAAAATGGATTTATAAGTATTACTACCCATAACCACTTTTTTACCCCAAGTAAGATTCTTAAAATATTTTAAATCTTCTGTATAATGCCAAGGTATTTGGTTGTCCTTACCAATTAAATAGTTCTTATCAACAGCAACCACAATCGACAACATTTTAGACACTTACCTTTCCTGGTATATGCGGATAAGGATCATAATTTACTAAAGTAAAATCCTCGTATTTAAAATCAAATAATGATTTTACGTCCTTATTGAGTATCATTTGTGGTAATTCTTTAGGACTTCTAGTTAATTGTAGTTCAACTTGTTCTATATGATTTAAATAAATATGAGCATCACCTAAAGTATGGATAAACTCCCCATATTCTAAACCACAGACATGGGCAATCATCATTGTCAACAAACTATATGAAGCGATATTAAATGGAACACCTAAAAAAACATCGGCTGACCTTTGATATAATTGACAAGACAGTTTATTATCACTTACATAGAATTGAAACAATAGATGACATGGTGGCAAAGCCATTTTATCTAAATCCCCAACATTCCAACTCGACACAATTAAGCGTCGCGAATTAGGATTAGTTTTTATTTGTTCAATTACATCACTTAATTGATCAATAATTCTTCCATCACTACTTTCCCAATTTCGCCATTGATGACCATATACAGGTCCTAAATTACCTTCCTCATCAGCCCATTCATTCCAGATTCTTACCCCATTATCTTGTAAATATTTGATATTAGTATCTCCATTAATAAACCATAATAATTCATAAATTATGGATTTTAAATGGAGTTTTTTCGTTGTTAATAAAGGAAAACCAGCGTTTAAATCAAAACGCATTTGGTAACCAAAAGTGGAAATGGTACCAGTTTGAGTACGGTCCATTTTTTTTGTTCCCTTTTCGAGTATATGTCGACATAAATTTAAGTACTGTTCCATTCCTTCCTCCTAATCTTGTTTCTTTTACTAATTATAACATGACTTACAAAATTTTTACATAAAAAAGTCACTAATTAGTGACTCTCTTTAGGTAATATAACATTAGTAGTAATCGCCTTTTCATCAAAGAAGGAAAGTACTTTTTCAATATCATCTAAAGTAATACTCTCATAGGCAGCAATGGCATCAAACATATTCATCTCATTAAAACGAAATCTGGTAAAGGCATTGGCAATAGCTTCTGGTGAATTCAATGCTTTTATACTTGAACCGATGAGTTTATTCTTAATTCTTTGAAAATCTTTTTCTGGTATTTTTAAATTACGCGCCTTTAACAAGATGTCTTTTAAACGGGCTTTTAATATGTCTGGTTTATTAGTATCACTACTAATAATACCAAAACCAAAGGAATACTCAATTGTTAACTCATAACTAAAGGTATTGTTAATAAGTTCTTCATCAAGAAGTTGTTGATAATAATCACTACTAGTACTAAATAAGTAATCAAAAATTATTTCTAAAGCCATCTCATATTTCAATAACTCATTACCTTGTAGTTTTGATTCATGATTTTTTATTCCTACTGCAACCTTAGGGGTCGCAACATCCATTCTAATAATGGTTTCTTTTTTATCGACTTCATTACTTTCGAACACAAATTTCTTTTTGACATTAGTAAATGGTTCAAAGTGTTTATTACTTTGGTTCTTACGTATTAAATCCATGGTTTTATCAATATCTAAATCACCCACAACAAATAACAACATATTGGCTGGATGATAAAAAGTATTATAACACTCATATAATAAATCTTTTGTAATCTTATATATTGATTCTTTCGTACCAGCGATATCAATTCTTACTCCATTTTCTTTATACATGTTTTCGATAGTACCAAAGTATAAACGCCAATCTGGATTATCATCATACATACTGATTTCTTGAGCTATGATATTTTTTTCCTTCTCCACATTTTCATTAGTAAAATATGGATCTTGTACGAAATCTAATAAGAGATTTAGGTTTTCTTGAAAATAAGAAGTACAACTAAATAGATATGCTGTTCTGTTAAAAGAAGTAAAAGCATTGGAATTAGCCGCATACTCGGTAAATTTATCAAAAGCATCCCCGGTTTCACTTTCAAACATTTTATGTTCTAGAAAGTGAGCAATGCCATCAGGAACTTTTATATACTCATCTTTTCCTAAAGGAATAAAGGTATTATCGATTGAACCATACTTCGTAGTAAAGGTCGCATAGTATTTATTAAATCCCTTTTTTGGTAATAAATATACCTCTAAACCATTGGCGAGTTTTTCATAATATAAAGTTTCTTTTAAATTTTCATACACAATCTTTTCCATCAATTACTCACCTCTTCACTGGTAAGAAGAAATACCGTATCTTCTTCTATTTTTTGGGCTACTTTCTCAATATCACTTTTTGTTACTGCATTTATTTTTTTGATTATTTGCTCAGTATCAAAGATTTCATTAAATAAATGATGCGAATATTCACTAGCTAAAAAGGCTAAAGTATTATCATTAGTTTGCAGTAAATCATTGATTAGAGCTTTACGAGAATTTTCAATTAAGGAATCATCAAAATCACCTTTTTTAATTGTCTTTAGTTGTTTAATTATTAAATCATATGCTTTTTGATAATCTTGATGATTAATACCTGCATAAATCACCATGATACCTTTACCTTTATCAATGTTACTTGCAATATAATAACATAAACTTTCTTTTTCTCTTACATTACGGAATAACAAGGAATGTGGATAAACACCTAACATTGCATTTAATAAGATTAATGGATAATAATCAGGATCAATACCCGTAGTATTGGTACGAAAACCGATATTTAGTTTAGCTTGACTAACATCTTTTACTTCTACTACTTTTTCTACTGTACGAATTTCTTTTGTTTGGGTATCAGCAACTTCCTGTATTTCTTTACGGTCTTTAAATGGTAGATATTTTTCGATAAGTGATTTGACATAATTAAAATCAATATCACCAATCATTAATAAATCAATAGTATCTTCATTTAAGATCTTTTGATATGTAGCGTATAGATTTTTATGATCAATGTTATCTAAATCTTCTAATCTACCTATTGATTTTATACGATAATTTTCTTCTTTACACATTATTTCAATTAATTTATGGTAACTATATCGAATCTTATCATCGAACAAAGCTTCAAATTCTTCCTTAAGTAATCTCTTTTCTTCATTCACTACCTTTTCTAAAAAGGCACCATTCTCCAATTCAGGGTTAAAAATAATCTCTTGAAAGAAGGCTAATGCTTCTTCTAAAAGATTAACTTGAGTAGTAAGGTATCTCTCATTAATAATAGACATCCTTAAAGAAAGAATATGTAGCAAGCCCTGTTTATTAATGGAAACACCAAAACTAGCACCATATAATTCTTCTAATTTTTGATTAATTGCTTTCTTGGAAGGATACTTTTTCGTTCTTGCTTTTAAAACATATGGTACTAAAGCTCTACTAGTTACAGTATTTGGATCTAACTTCTGTCGAAAATTAAGTACAAAATCCGTTGTTTTAAACTTATCGGTTTTTATTAATGTGACATTTAATCCATTTATTTTATATGTCGTTCTTTCCATATTTTCACCTCTATGTGCTATTAAATATTATAAGCAAATAACCTTATTTTAAAATATTTAAAGGTTGGTAGAAGTTACCAACCTATGCTAATTCTAGAGCTATTTCCATCATTTTGGTAAAGGCGGTTTGTCTTTCCTCTGAAGTAGTTAACTCTTGAGTTACTAATGAATCAGAAACGGTTAAAATGGTTAAAGCATTGACATTAGCTCTTGCAGCATTGGCATAAAGTGCAGCTGCTTCCATTTCTACTGCTAAAACACCCATTTTAGCCCATTTCTTCCAAGAATCACTTTCATCATTATAAAAAGTATCACTAGATAGAATATTCCCAACATGATAACGATATTGCTTCTCCTCAGCTAGTTTAACTGCTTTACTTAATAGGGTGAAGCTAGCACTAGGAGCAAATGTTCCTGGCAAATTATATTGACTTAAATAATTTGAATTAGTCGATGCACTTAAGCCAAATACTAAATCATATAGTTTCATATTTGGTTGCATAGCACCACATGAACCCACACGAATTAAGTTCTTTACTCCATAGAAATTAATTAGTTCATAACTATAAATACCAATCGATGGCATGCCCATTCCAGTACCCATTACTGATATTCTTTTTCCTTTATATGTTCCTGTAAACCCAAGCATATTGCGCACGGCGTTAAACTGCACAACATCTTCAAGGAAATTATCAGCAATATATTTTGCCCGTAGTGGATCACCTGGAAGTAATATTGTTTCCGCAATTAGGTTTTTATCTTTGGCTTCAATATGTGGGGTTGGTATACTCATTCTTATTCCTCCTACTTATTTAATCAATCTTCACTTTCCATGATACTAACGCCACTAGATGTTCCAATCCGTGTTGCACCATTTTCAATCATTGCTAGTACATCTTTTTTCGTGCGAACACCACCAGAGGCCTTAACACCTAAGGCTTCTCCAACAGTTTGACGCATGAGCCTTACATCTTCAATTGTGGCACCACCAGTTGAAAATCCTGTTGAAGTCTTTACAAAACTGGCTTTAGCATTTACTGCAGCCTTGCAGCAATTAACTTTTTCTTCATCAGTTAATAAACAGGTTTCAATAATCACTTTCACAGTTTTTCCATCAGCTGCTTCTACAACAGCCCTAATTTCTCTTTCAATATAATCATAATCATGAATCTTAGCCCTACCGATATTGATTACCATATCGATTTCATCTGCGCCCTTACTTATCGCATCTTTTGTTTCAAAGACCTTAGTTTCAATAGTATTAGCACCTAATGGGAAACCAATTACAGTACATACTAAGACATCGGTATCTTTTAGTAACATTTTAGCATGTTCAATATTTGTTGGATTAACACATACCGACATAAATTGATATTTTTTTGCTTCTTCACATAGCTTAATAATATCGTTTACTGTACCTTGTGGTTTTAAAAGCGTATGATCAATATATTTATTTAACTTCATATAATACCTCCATACTATGATTATAACATAATTTACCAAAAATACATATAATTATTAAATATAAAACGATTTCTACCAAGTGCTTTTGATTTAAGCATCGTTTCTTCGGCTATTTCAATATAATCATCGATGTTCTTACTTACTATATTGCCAAAATAACCACCAATCGATACCGTTACTT
>DATCKO010000089.1:0-2393 GCA_036562215.1 Haloplasmataceae bacterium
ATCATTTTAAAGCTAGAATCTTAATAGGCTCTATAATATTTGGTGTGGGTAAATAACTCACACCAAATTTATTAAATGATTATACCACAAAAAGGTATGATTTAATGTAACCTCTCTATATGGTTTTCCACAACGCAATATTAGAATTTTCATTATATAATTGAGTAATTTGAGATTTTGTGATATAATAAAACTAACATATATAGTGAGGTTTTAGTATGTTTAGAGAGAATAAGTTTATCCAACAAAGTCTTTTTAATCGATTTGAATCATTACCTAATTACCTTAAAGAGAAAATTCAAAAATCTTGGGCACAAACTTTTAGAGATAAAATCTTTCCTTTAATTAATGAGAAACGATTTTCTGTTTTATATAGTGATAAAGCTAGTCGTCCTAATTCTCCTGTTAATGTAATTATTAGTTTATTAATTATAAAAGAAATGTATGGATTTTCTGATGATGACTTAGTGGGATTTCTTTACTTTGATTTTATATGTCAATATGCATTATATTTAGAAAATCAAGATGTACCACCTATTTCAGAGAATACCTTTACTAATTTTAGAAATCGCGTTTATGCTTATGAAAAAGAAACAGGAATTGATTTAATTAAAGAAGAAATCGAATATCTCTCTAAAAAGTTTACTGAATATTTAGATATAGATGGTAAGAAATTACGCATGGATTCATTAATGGTAAGCTCAAGTTGTAAGAAAATGTCTAGATTAGAATTGGTTTATACCGTTATTTATAAATTTATTAAAGAATTAGGTAAACTAGATGAAGTTTTAGTACCAGAAGAATATAAGGTTTATTTGAATCAAAATCATAGGAAAGAATTTATTTATAAAGTTAAAAATAATGAAATTGATGATAAACTTACAATCTTATTGAAACAAGCATATGAACTTTTTCAGTATGGAATTAAGAATGAAAAGATTAATACATTAGATAGTTTCAATATATTAGCACGCTTAGTAACAGAACAACTAAATTTTAAAGAAGATAACACTATTGAAGTAAAGTCTGGAAAAGATATTACTCCTGAAAGTTTACAATCAGCTAGTGACCCTGATGCAACCTTCCGAAAGAAATATAACAACAATATCGGATATGTAGCTAATATCGTAGAATCATTCGATAATCAAGATGAAGATTATACAAAGAGCATAATTACTAGTTATGATTATAGACAAAATATTCATAGTGATATTGATTTTGGAAGGGAATTTATTGATGAATTAATCAGCGAAAACCAAGATAACCAAGAAGAAATCGAAATGATTCAAGATGGCTCATATTATGATCAAAATTTAGTTGATAAAGCTTCAGATAATAATATTAAAATGTACTTTACTAATCTAGTTGGAAAAAAACCTAACCAAAATAAGCTAAGCTGTACAGAGTTTAAGATTGATGATAAAGAGAATATAATTATTGAATGTCCTAATGGACAAACACCAATAAGAAGTAATTTTACTAAGGGAGTGTATTCAGCGCATTTTGACACTAACAAGTGTAAAGAGTGTCCATTAAAAGATAAATGTATATCAAAAATACAAAAGAAGAGTAATGTAGTTCGTTTTAGTAACAAAACATTTAAGGCAGAACAAGTACGTAAGTATATGAGCACAAAAGAATATAAAATCAAAACTAGTTCTAGAGCTGGAATAGAAGGAATACCATCCGCATTGAGAAGAAGTTATAATGTGGATCATATGCCAGTTAGGGGTTTTTTGCGCTCAAAAATGTACTTTGGCTTTAAAGTAGCAGCCTTAAATGTGAAAAGACTACTAAAAGGATTAAATTACATGAAAAATAATACCAATACTACAACTGAGAACAATAAAAATACTGGTTTTATTTTAAAATTAGAAAAATTATTCAAGATTTCAAAATTAAAATTAATTATGACCACATAATTCTATTTTATAAATAATTGTTTTTGTGGTCTAATCATATATATATATATATTGATTACTATGATCTCATAACAGATTTTGCGTATATTTTGTAAGAGAATATCGAAATGGATAAACTGATACCTAAATTCAATATACCACACTAGATTTACACATGATTTTATCATAGTTTAGAACAGGTTGTTTATACTAGTATTCACAGATTAATCTTATAATAAAATCACTTTAGATTCTGCTTTCTCATAACTTTAGTAACCTTTACGTAAATTGTATATCCTCAAAACTTTTTACCAACACTATTTGACAATGAGCCAAAAAGGTTTCCCTAACACTGACGTCTCTAGTTAATAAAAACTTCGAGATTAACCTTATTTAGGAAAACCTTTTTATTTTTAGAATCTTAAGCTGTTATTTTTAATTTCTAGTATCAAAACCACGCACTCGACGTGTGTTTAGACCTCAGTTTTACTA
>DATCKO010000175.1:0-3316 GCA_036562215.1 Haloplasmataceae bacterium
ATATTGGTATCGCATTTTCAATATACATTTGTGAAGCTTCATCAAAGATTATTAAATCAAAAAGTGTTTGGTTTATAGGCATTAATTCTGATACTCCTTCGGGAGTTAATAACCAAACATAAATACCATTAAACAATTCTAATTTAAATTCATTTATTAATTTGTTAATTGACCATTTTCTTTTACTATCACATTTTCTTTTTAATTCATTTAATCGTTTGGATTGCATATTAAAGACTTCATTAATTTTACTTTGTAAATAATTATATAAACATTCAAAAGTTAATTGCTTCTTCTCTTTAGAAAGTTCAGAAATTCTTGTACGAATATCTTTATATCTTTCTGAAGTTATTAATATATTGCTATATTTTTGCTCATAATTCATTATTTCGACAGTAGTAAAGATATCTATTAAATATTCATTTATCTTACAAAAATCAATTTTCATTCTTTTACTTAGCGCAAAACAATATTCAAAATATTGTTGTTCTAATTTACTTAAACTTTCATAAAGATTCTTATTAAATATGTATTGAGGATATACATTTATCGCATTGATAACTAAATCAACATCATCATATAATAATCTTTTTATTTTCTTTCGTTGTTTTCCACCAATTTTTGTTACTAAAGAATTAATCGTTTTAACTATTTTTTGGTTTTTATAGTTTAAACGCATCTTGGTTATAAAACCAAACTTATTATATAAATTAATATAAAAAGGAATCTCATAAAAGTCTTTAGGAGAAATATGTAATTCCGTTTCTAAAATATTAGGTTTAAAATATGCATAAACTTTTTCGTACTTGATATATTTCTTATAATCACAAAGATTATTATATAACTCTGTATCACGAAACATTTGTCTTAATTTAAGCAGTTGTTCCAAGGTATAAGTATTCTTTGTCAATTTATTGCTTACTTCTTTATATAAAACCTTAATCTCCTCATCGTCAAAATCTAATCTATTAGAATTTTGATATAAATCACGTAAACTAGCATTAAGTGATGTCTTAGTATCAAGAAGCGATTCTAACTCTTGAAGCTTTTCTATTTCAAGAGTAATTTCCTTTCCTTTTTCTTTTATTTTATGTAAATCAACATGTAGTTCATCATCAAGTTCTAACAAAGAACTCAATTGTTGATAAAAAGCTTCTTTATTATTTGGATCATCAATAAACATGACAAAGTCACTGATTTTCCCTAAACGATTATATATAACATCTAAAGCTGTTTTCTTTTCCGAAACTACTAAAACCTTTTTATCATGTAATACTGCTTGGGCAATTAAAGAGGTAATAGTTTGGGATTTACCCGTACCCGGAGGTCCTTGTATTACTAATGCATCCTCTTTATCAATCATGGATAAAACCATTTCTTGTGAATGATTAACTTCATTAATATAATAAATATCTTCTTCTAATATATCTTGTTTTAACTCTTTATTTACTTGATTTTCGGTATTATCATAAGCAATGAATAATTCTCTTACTAAGTTATTAATTATTTTATTATTTATTATATGATTATAATCTCGTTGTAAAGAGTTACTATAAGTTGGAAAGGCACCAAGAATACAGTAACCTTTTAATTGTAGTTTATCGTTATCATAATTACTAGTTTCAGTAAAAGATTCTATTTCAATACTGTCCTTTTCCTCAATCATTACTTGATACTTAGCAAAATAATTTATCGCTTCTTTAAGATAATTTTCTTGCGAAATTTCTTCAATTACCTCATCAATGATTACTTCATTTTTATTATTAAACTTATGATAAGCAATAATTAAAGTGGAATTATATAAAATATCCCTTGTGTTATCAAATTTTAAGCGATATTCATTATTGATTAATTCTATTTCAGCAGGAAACAAAATAAGTGGAGCTTTTATTTTAAAATCATTAAATAGTTTTCCTTCTACATATGGATAACCTAAATATAAAATCTCTTGTCCTTTTTCAACTTTAATTGTTTCTACCTCACGATATAAAGCTTTTAAGTCATAAAAATTCTCAGTACTTTTAGTATTTTTAAGTTTATCATAACTAACTTTAGCAATTACAAAATCTTTATTACTCTCGCATAAAAAAGCTTCGATGATTTTATTAACATTATTTATTCTTGTTAAATCAAAAGCAAACTTTTTCGATAATCTATTAGTGTATAATAAACGATTTTTTTGGTTAATATTAACTAATTTATTATTAAGTTTATAAATTAACTCTAATTCCTTATTATTTATGCTTTTATAACCTGATTTAATATGTTCATATATACAATCAAGAAACTTTTGGGCATATTTTTCTACAAAGGTATCACCTATACCACGTATTTTTTTAAAATCAGTAATTTTTTCGGGCATTAAATTAACCATGGAACATAATATATCATCGCTACATACTACTGCTTTTTTATCTTTCTTTTTTATCGTTTCTCTTAAATCTGTCAATTTTTTAAGTAAAACTGTATCCATGTTATCACCACCTTTAATAACATTTATTTTAACATAATACAGACATAAAAAAAAGCATCGCTTAGATAAATTAAAAATGGACTAAATGTCCATTTTATCGATAAAATCCTTTAATACTTTAGCACTATTTTGTAAACGCTCTTGATCAGACTTATCCATATTAATACGTAGCATTTCACGAACCCCTTGACGATTGATGATGGCTGGCATACCGATATATATTTTATCAACACCATAATAATCTTCGACATAAACACTAATAGGAATGACACTATTAGAATCATCGAATATAGCCTTCGTAATACGACATAAGGCCATGCCTATACCATAATATGTCGATTTTTTCCTTTCAATAATTTTATATGCTGCATCTCTCACATCGACATAAATATTATCTAAATCACTAAATTTATACTCTTTATGTTCATTTATGACATCTAATAGTGGTTTTACTCCCACACTAGCATTTCCCCAAAGAGGAAATTCGCTATCACCATGCTCACCAACAATATAAGCATGAATATTTTTACTATCAATTTGGAGATAATTTGACAATAGATAACGTAATCGTGCAGTATCTAGTGATGTGCCAGAACCAAATACCTGATTATGTGGCAAATTAGAATATTTATATGCAACATAGGTCATTATATCAACTGGATTAGTAGCTACCAATATTAAGCCCTTAAAATCACTTTTCCTAATATTTTCGACAATACCTTTCATTATTTTCGCATTACGATTTAATAAATCTAACCTAGATTCTCCTTCTTTTTGATTAACACCAGCACAAATTACGACTAAATCAGCATTTTTACATTTCTCATAATCACCAGCATATAT
>DATCKO010000179.1:0-2170 GCA_036562215.1 Haloplasmataceae bacterium
TATGTATGTACGTATGTATGTAAATATTTACGTCTGCCCCCTTGACAGACGATCGCTTTTCGTGGTATAATAAAGTAGACTAATAAGAAAGGAGGTCTGGTGCATGAAGTGGATCAAAACCGCTATCGGGGCGGTGATTGCCGTTTTCTCTATCGGTATCATAGCAATAAGTGTTTATAAAATGACACAACCGAGTGAGGTTATAAAAGAAGTAAGTTTTGAAACTGATTTAGATGAGGAAACATATTATCCAATATCTATTTATAACGAATTATTAGAATATGGAGTTATTGAAAAGGATGGTACGATAACAAATATAGTATCAGGTTATGTAAATAACGATGAAATTGATGATATTACTATGTATGCATCATATTTTGAAACTAGTGGTACATTTGAAAGAATATTCATCGAAGGTTATATAAATGGTGATATTCTCGTATCTTATGATATAGGACCTGATGGTGATTTGTTTGTCTCAGGTGATATACTAGATGATGTTACTATAAAATTAGTATTCGCAGTACCACAACCTCCACAACTCACAGGTATCAGTGCATTACTTATTTTACTAATACCAATAGTTTTTGTAGGTGGTGTATTATTATATTTTTATAGACCGCTAAAAAAAGATTAAAAAAAGAAAGGAGATAAATTTATGAAAAAATCAAAATTTCTTTTAATGAGTTTAGTACTGTTAGTTTTGTTGGGTTTTAGTTTGTTTTTTGTTCCCGTTGGTGTTAAAGCAAATGATATCACAGAACTTTGGGGTGCACCAGAAGCTGCTAAAAATTTTATGGATAAAGATGGTAAAGGTATAAGGTTATGTATTGAGAGGGTTTCTGCTGACAGCGACGGTAATATTGTCTATGCGGAAACGCGACCGATTAAAGATTATAGTTCTTACTTAGGAGAGGATGAGGACTTCGGACCGGGGGGGAACTTTGCTTTTGGCATAGAATGGTTTGACTATGACGACTTTAGACAAGGTTTTTTTCCTGATTATTTAGACCGTTGGGGTGATGGGAATCTTATACCTGATTGGGATAGGACTTATGTTTATTTTGATGTAGCGTATCAAAGATTTTTCTTTGAATTTCACGGTACCACTTTAGCTTATGCCGCATATTGGAACGAACAATATATGTCCTACGGTTATGGTGCAGGGTATACTAAAGGCTATGATGAAGGCTATGATGAAGGCTATGATGAAGGATATGATGAAGGATATGATGAAGGTTACGATACAGGTTACGGTGAAGGAATAATGGTAGGTGCCCCTGAAGCTTATGAAAGAGGTTATAGTGATGGACAAAAAAGTAAACTTGCCGAAAACAATGAAAAGTTTTACAATGGTATCGAAAAATGGCTAGTGCCTGCTGTTATAACTGTTATCCTTTTAGGTGGTTTTGTAACAATTGCTGTTAGAAAAAGAAAAGAGGAATAGGTGTAAATAGGATGAAGAAATTATTGTTATTAATATTACCAGTATTATTACTTTTAACTGCTGTCAATATAGACGTAAAAGCCAATAGTGATAATTGGTATACACCTGATTTGGCAGAATACACGTTTAACATACCAGCCGAAAGCGAAGATTTTATATTTAGAATGCATGATTTCGCTTCAGGAAATTTTATTAGATTTGAAAGTAGGAATTATGACTTTGGCGTAAGTCAAAATTCTACTGGTGCTTTAGACTTTACCAATATATATCAAACATTAGCTTGGGTAGGGTTAACGAGTGTTCAGGTTAGTGGTGGCGGCGGTGGTGTTGCTAGATATGGGTTAGTACCTATGATAGGTAATTTGCCTAGTTATGTTAGTTATAATATATACAATACTTATGACCGTACCGCGTATAAAGGAGCAGTCGATATACATGTTATAACTTATCGATTAGATTTTTTGGGTAATTATAGTATGCTATTAGACGGATATAAATATGATATTGTTTATAGTTTAGAAATTAAATACGATTTGAAGATTGATTATTTTGATTTAATTGATACTGCTATAGTTACGAGAAGATATACAATACATTGGTATGATACTAGCGAATTGAAAGATTATGAATTATATACAACAATGAATAGCAATTTGCTACAATTTGAATTAAATCAATTATCAGAGGGTTCAGAGGATTTTGAAATGAACGATATGCATATAT
>DATCKO010000180.1:0-6370 GCA_036562215.1 Haloplasmataceae bacterium
ATTTTTAGAGAATTATAAATTTTTTATCCATTAGTAATTCTATTTGTCGAATTTTGTCGTTTTACCATCTACATATTCGATTTATAGCTACTAAAAAACCCTCCTAAGAGGGTTTTATAAACTATTTAGATATGTTTCAAAAACGGATTGAGGAACCATTCCTCCACCTGTTGCCCATGCTAAATGAGTAATTTTGAAATCAGGATATAATTTTTCTAATTTTATGCCATGAAGTCCCGCTAAAGCTGATGGTTCTAATTTGAGGTTTTGGGTTTTATACATACTTCTTAACATCATTAGTAAATTCTCATCTGATACTGTATAAACCCCATTAATTAGATGTCCTATTGTACTACCAATAAAGGCAGATGGTCTACCTACAGCTAATCCATCAGCAATGGTCTTATTATCAAGGCCTAAATCCTTTACCGTTATTTTATCATGCATACCAGTCATAAGACCTAATAACATTGCTGGAGAATGAGTTGGCTCAGCAAAAAAGCAATAAACATTATCCTTATAAATATTTTTTAATCCAAAAGTGATACCACCAGGGCCACCACCAACACCACATGGTAAATAGACAAATAATGGATGCTCTTGATCAATAATGATGTTCATACTATCTATTTGCTCTTTTAAATGATAAGCACTGACCGCATAACCAAAAAAGAGATTTAGTGAATTTTCATCATCAATAAAATACATGGTTTCATCATTTTCAGCTTGTTCTCTACCTCTTTTTACTGCTTCACTATAATCAGCATCATATTCAACAACAGTTACACCCAATTTTCTTAATAAATCTTTTTTCCAAGCTTGTGCATCCATTGACATATGGACAAACACTTGAAAACCTAATTTAGCTCCCATGATACCAACACTTAGACCAAGATTTCCTGTAGAACCTACCGCAATTTTATATTGTGCAAAAAATTCTGTAAATTTAGGACTAGCAAATATAGAATAATCATCAGTTATTTTTAATAAGTTATGCTTAAGAGCCAAATCCTCAGCATGTTTTAAGACTTCGTAAATTCCCCCCCGAGCTTTAATAGAACCTGATATAGGGAGTTCATTATCACATTTTAATAGTAATTCCCCTTTATAGTTCTCATTGTACATGTTTGATAATTCTTGTTTCATTTTTGGAATTTTGATTAATGGTGATTCAATGATGCCCTCATTTTCACTTGTTTCAGGAAAGGCAATTTTAATATAAGAACGAAAACGTTTTAATCTTAAGTAAGCATCATTTATATCATCTTCGGTAAACGAAAAATCATCCATATTAAAACGCCGATAATTAGTATTTAACCAAAAAACTTCTTCAGCATTTTTAATTTTTTCTATTATACTCATGTTTACATCCCCATAAACTTCCTAATTAGTCCAAAACTATCTTTTAGACTAGATTGAATTTTTTGGATACTCGTTGACTCAGTACCTGCTTTTACAGTTATACGACAGTTGTTTTTCCCAACTTCTAGTTTTTCAAAATCATCTTGTAATAAGTCAATTAAAGCTTTCTTAAGCAATTGACGATTCTTTTCCTCTTGTAAATAAACTGAATAACTTTCATTAACAGAAACAATGATTCTTTTATTATCGTCAAACTTAATAAAATTGATAAAATTATTTAACATTTATTGATTTCCACCTTCCAAAATAAGTGATTCATGTTTAAGTAACCATTCTTTATATTCAACTTTATCTCCAGCATATCCAACTAGTTTACCATTTTTCCCTATGACTCGGTGACAAGGAATTAAGATTGGTAAATTATTAGCTTTATTAGCTTGACCTATGGCTCTTACTGCTTTTACATTTCCACACTTTTCCGCTACTTCTTTGTATGTTAATGTTTTTCCATAAGGTATAGTTAATAAAACCTCCCAAACTTTCTTTTGAAAGCTAGTACCTTTTATATCAAGTGGTAGGTTAAAGACCATCCTTTTATTATGAAAATACTCATCAATTTGCTTAATAACCTCATCACATAAGGTTTTATTATCTTTCAAATTTGGGTTAAGCTCTAAAAACTCTTTCCATTTATCAGCAAACAATTCGATTTTAAAAACTCCTTTATCTGAAACAACGACATAAATATCCCCAATAGGTGAATGATAACTACTATAACTAAGCATTTGGAACTCCTTTCACTTATGAAATTTATTTAACAACATTATAACAATTTTAACCCATTTAATAAAACAATAAACCCTACTTCCATTAATTTTCTTGAATGTAGGGTTACTTAGTTGTATTTGCATCTATTCAATTTTTTACAAAGTATCTGAATCTACTTTATATACTTCATCACATAGGCTTTCAATATCTTCTTTAATATGACTAACTATAAGAATAGTTGATCCTTTGTTTTTGTATTCTAATATTATTTTTCTAAAGTTTTCTACACTTCCTTCATCTAATCATTAAATGGTTCATCTAAAATCATTAATTTCGGATCATCTATTATAGCTTGCGCTAAAGCTAGTTTTTGCTTCATACCTAGCGAATACTTCTTAACCTTTTTATGCCATTCTTCTTTTTTTAGACCAACTTAAAATTATAATAACTAAAAACAAGGATACAATCTCTAAATCATAACTTTCAGGTGATAATGTATATATGTTTATATAATCTCCACTTATTATATATTTAAAATTACTACTAACCAATATAAATTACTAAAGAAATATTGCACTTCTTTTTTTATACATTTCATTGTTTCCTCATTACCTCGCAAGACTGTATCTGAATTATAATAATTATAATTATATATTATCATTTTGTGTTTGTCATATTTTGTCAAAAAATATCAAATTCGATAAAATAAATAATATTTACCTATATATAAAAGAAATAATCTGACATCAATGTGTCAGATTATTCTTTTTTTACATTAGTTCTTTTGGTGGATCAATACCATATAAAGGTGTAACAGGAATACCTGGTTTTTTTGGTATTGGATCGTCAATGAATTCTTCAAGTTGGTTTAAATTAGTTAGGATTTCGTCCATGAATTATCCCCCTTTCACTTTCAGTCTATTTATTTAAACTGATTTACAGTTTAAATATTCTTTTAGGCAATACCAAGTAATTCATAGATTTCATTATGCTCTATAAAAAATCTTAATGACTTAGCTTTAGCTTCTTCTAATACTTTAATAGCTTCATTCCTTTTATTATTTTCAATTAGTGTTACAGCACAATCATAATATGGCAACATGTAGTTTTCATCACATAAACTTATGGCTTTATATAAGTATTTTAAGGCTAAAGGAACATTACCTAACTTATTTAGAGTAAGTCCTAATCCTTTATATGCATAAATGTTGTTATTATCTAATTCTAGTATTTTTTCATTGATTTGTTTTGCTAAAGGATAGTTTTTTAACATATAATTGACATATCCATAAGTACTCAAAACCTTAATATTGTTTTCATCTAGTTCTAATGCTCGTTCTAGAATAATTTGTGCTAATTGAAATTGGCGTTTATTTATAAGTTGCTCAGCACTTAAATATAAGTTATTTACATCCGTATATTGTTTTAAATTATCTTTTTCTTTACTAATTGCCATGTAATATAAGCAATAGCGATTACTTTGATAAAGATTACCTTCCATGCAAAGTCTGGTATTACTACATCCACCTAAACATAAATCACCATATCGGCATTTCCCGCAAAAGCCAGATAAATCATCTTTTTTAAAACTTCTATTCCAAAGAAAGCTATTTTCATCCGTCCATATTTTTTTAAGTGATTTATCTCTAATATTACCTTCAATATATTCTTTGTCCCTTATTGATGTACAACCTACTATATCTCCATTATGTAGTATTCCAATCGAGGCTTTACCTGCTCCACATCCACTCCAAATGTAACTTTCATCACCTTTAGCTTTTCTCATTACTTGAGTAGACTTAAAATCATAATAACCAATACAATCACCGAAGGTAATACTTATTCTATCATCATGCATGTTCTCATAGGCGAAATCTACAACTTTTTTTACATCACTTGGTTCAGCAACTAAATGATTATTTTCTAATAAGTTACCCATCGGTAAACCTATTTGGATTTGCCAGGAGTTGACATAGTGATCTACTAAAACATCTTTTAATGCTGATAATTCCTCAATATTCTTTTTATTAACTGTGGTGATTGCTGCTGTCCATACTTGATATTCATGCAAAATATCAAAAGCTTGCATACTACGAGCAAATGAGCCTTCTCTTCTTATAAAATCATGAGTCTCAGAAAGTCCATCAATACTTATCGCAATCGTTCCGATACCACTATTTACAAGTTCTTGAATTAAGTCTTCGGTTAATATCCAACCATTAGTAATCATATTAGGTATGACATTATTCTCTCTTAATCTTTTAACAAGTAATGGTAGGTCTTTTCTTGTCGTTGGTTCACCACCAGATAAAGTAATGTACTTAACACCAAGTTCTCCTAACTCATCACATATTTTTAAAGCCTCTTCAGTAGTTAACTCATCAGGTAATTTATCTTTACATGATGAACCACAATGAAGACAACGCATATTACAAGCCATAGTTACTTCCCAAATTCCAGTATAAAGTTTATAGTCCATTAAAAATCCCCCTTATATTAATCACTTTCATCTAAAAAAGGTTCTTTTTGAATGTTATACATATGAGCATAATGACCATTTAAATTCATTAACTCTCTATGATTTCCGCTTTCAATAATCTTTCCCTCATGTAAAACGATAATATTTGTCGCATATTTTACTGTAGAAAAACGATGGGATATAAAAATTCCCATTTTATTTTTTACTAGTTCAATAAATCTCGTAAATAATTCTTTTTCACTGATTGGATCTAATGATGAACTAGGTTCATCTAAAATGTAGATTCTCGCATTTCGCATAAAGGCCCGGGCCAAAGCTATCTTTTGCCATTGTCCACCGGATAATTGTTGACCATTATCAAACCAGGTTCCTAATTGATTATCAAGACCCATAGGTAAAGTTTGAGCTATAGTTTCAGTTCCCGCTTTACTTAGGGCACTCATTATCGATATATCATCTGATAGATTATCCAAATTACCAAAGCCGACATTCTCTCGTAATGTTAATTGGTATTTAATAAAATCTTGTAAAACAATCCCAATACATTTATGTAAAGAATACAAATCAATTTTATTAATATCTATACCATTAATTAAAATTAGTCCTTCTTCAAGTTTATATAAACCTGTTAATAATTTAATGATTGTTGTTTTTCCCGAACCATTTTCACCTACAATTGCCAAATTTTCATTTTTATTAATCTTAAACGAAACATCTCTTAAAACATAACGATCTGTTTTAGGATACTTAAAGGAAACATTTTTAAACTCCACTTCTTCAATATCGGATATTTTATATAATCCTTCTTGTAATAAGTCATCTTGTTTTATGGCTAAATATTCAAATAAATTATTCATATATAGGGTATTTTGATAAAGACTAAAGATGCTGTTTAATATATTAATGGAATTACTTTGAGTTAATGTAATAGCCCTCATATAACCTACAAAAGAACCTATTAATATTTTTTGTTTAATGACATCAATAACTAATAATAGAATTAGAAAAGCTACCACAATATGATTTATTATCTCAAAACCAAGATTAATAAATGTTCTTGTTTTAACTAATTTTTTATCTTGAGTAAAAAACTTATCATATATATTACGACATTTATTTAATATAAAACCATGTAAATCATATAGTTTAATTTCTTTAACATTTGTATCATTGGTAAGCAAATATGAATAATACCACGCTTTTCTTGCTTCTTGAGTTCTATTTTTCTCGGTATAATATTCTTTTTGACCTTGTCTTAATAAGCGAAATGTGGATATAAATGGAACAACTATTAAGATAATTGCGGCGTACCATTTCCAAACTACTAAAATAATTACAGAAGTTATTAAAGTAACTGAACAACTAAGCATTCTAAGTATCGTCGTAAATATTTCATAGGGGCGATATCGTACATCTTTTTGCGCTCTTTGTAAAATATCATATACCTCTGAATCTTCAAAATTGGCTAAGCTTAATTCTTGAGCTTTTTGGTTAATAAGCAAATCGATTTTATAACTCAACATCTTTTTATATATTAGTGTAAAATATGAGTTTGTAAGACTTATTACACTACTAATTATTTCAATACCTATTAAAAATAGGACATTTATCATTATTTGTTCTATATTACCAGTACTTAAAACATTCAAAAGTCTTTTGGTAATTAATAAATTTAACGTTGGTATTAATCCCACTAAAATGTTTAAAAGCAATATTATTATTAAATAAAAAAAATTTACTTTATACAGTAATTTTAAAATA
>DATCKO010000105.1:0-2902 GCA_036562215.1 Haloplasmataceae bacterium
CAAGTAACTGTTATAATAAGTGGATAAATCACATATCCATGACTAATATAAATACGTGTTTCGAAAATTATAAGTCCTTGATCATAATATTCTTTACGAATAGGAATAAGTCTACCATCATAAATTACTATAGTATTAGTGTGAGGTATAATATAAAGATTTACTAAAGTAAAATGACTTAAAGTGTAAGATACCCCATATTGAATATTATTATCTAATATTTTCATAAAATGATTCATTTTTATTTGACAGGATGAATTCTTGACATTTGGGACTAAAAATAAGAAGGAAGTGATAAATGTCAGTACTAACATCACTTCCAATAAGGTAAATCCTTTATTCCATTTCATCTTTTATCACTTTGTGACTTTCTGTATCAATTATAAGTCTCGTATTACTATTAGGACATGTAGTACTTTTAATATAACCTTCACTTAGTAAATCTTCAATAGTTGGATAGGCATCATGTTCTAAGAAATATGCTTGAATTTGGGAGTTGACTAATTCCATATAAGCATCACAGGTTTTATCATCAATATTAGACTTGGTATGAGTCAAATTAGGTATTATAAGAAACATTAAGCCAGAAATAACTATCAACACAATTAATAGTTCTGTTAAAGTAAATCCCTGTTTATTCATCTCTTCCTCCCTAAAGATTATTAGTTATGTTGAATAAAGGTATTAATACTATATAGTAAATAAGAAAAATATTTATTGACAACAATAAAAATAAACTAAACTGTATATAATATGTCACTCTTGTTAATTTATCAAAAAGTAAATCCTCATTAAATTCACTGTAATCTTGGATACTTTTGATAAGGTTATTGCTTTTCATACCAAGTAATATTTGATTTATAAAAACCTTTTTATATGGTGTAAATGGACTTAATTTAATCTTATAAATCAATCTCTTTTCTAAATCAGTAATTCGATATGTTTGATAGTTTAAATTCCTCTGTAAAAAAAATAAGGCTTCTTCAAGACTATTACCAGATATTATTAAAACTTCTAAATATTTCATGACTACTAAGGACCGATAGTCTTTAATAAGTGGTATGATATTAGCTAGACGTTTATCTACGGAAAAAATGATAATTGAAAATAAAAATATAAAGAAAATTATTTTCAACATATGAAAAGTAATGAAGATGATGATGTCATTTTGCTTAACAGAATAATCCTTTAACATAACATTTATAACTGGATATAGATTAATTCTAATAACTTCAAATGCAAATAGCGCAAATATCATTAATACTAAGGGATATAAGAGAAATTTGGTAAAAAGCTTTTTAATGTTTCGATAAAAAGTAAAATGTTTATTGACTAGTTCTATCATATCATTTAACTTATTACTGTTTTCCCCTATTTGAATCGTATCACATACAAAACGCAAAAATTTCATTTTTCTAAATACTTGCGATAAAGTATTTCCCTTTTCTAATTCCCCTTTGATAAATATTACTTCTTTAGAATAATGATATTCTAATATGTCTAATGCAGCTAATAAAGTATATCCTTTATTTAAAAGGCGATGTATATTTCTAATAAACTGATATTGCCTTTCCCGATTCATTTTTTCATCACCTGATAATTATTAATATCAACAATATAATCTTCAATGGTCTGGTAATTGAATTTTTCTTTATTAGTAGATAATTCTAAAGCTTCATATATTTGTTTATCATTTAAATGTTCAAAAATGATTTTTTTGCCATTTTCATGAACCATTAATCTTTGATTTGTAACTAATACTAATGTTTGTTCTAAATCGAAACGGGAGATACCTAATTCTAATAAGCGATATAAAGCCTTTAAGGCATTAGTCGCATGCATGGTACTTATTACCTTATGACCAGTTAAACTAGCTCTTATCGCAGCTTTAGCGGTGTATTCATCTCGTATTTCACCGATAAAAATAATATCTGGGTCATGTCGTAAAATTTCTTTAACACCAATGGTATAATTGACACCTGCATTTTCATTTACTTGTAACTGGACAAAACCTGATTCATAATGTTCAATAGGATCTTCAATAGAAACAATTGATAAGCCTTGAGTTCTCAATTCTTTAAGAATACTATATGTTAACGTCGTCTTTCCAGAGCAAGTAGGACCAGTTAATAGGAATAAACCATTCTTATATTTTATTGATTCTAAAAACAACTCTTCTTTTTGTGGAAAGTATAATAAGTCTTTAATCTTTTTTGTAAAGTAATGTTGATTAATTCTTAAAACTAGACTTTCACTATCATATGATGGAAGAGTTGAAACTCTTATACGATATGTTTCATCATTAATGATTAAGTTTAAGGCACTAGATTGAGGACTTTTTGATATGTTTAGATTCATTTGGCTTTTATATTTAATGAATAAAACAAAGCGTTCATAATCTTTTTTGGAGATGTTTTTATAAGGGACTAAACTATCATCAATTCGAAACTTAATCTCACAAAAATTTTTACCATTTAAAAAGTGAATATCGGTTGAAGATACTTTTAAAGCATCTATAATCATAGTACTTAAAAGATTTGTATAATCAATTTTTATCCTCCTTTCAATCCTCATATTTATATACGCAAATAAAAATTAATTTCGTAAAAAAAGAAAAAATAAAAAATGGTACTTTTTAAGTACCATTTAACAATTTATAACACTTATATTTGATGAATCTATAGTAGCAAAAATCATTATCAAGTAACAAAAAAATGACGCATCCTCATGTAAAGTTTGGTATTTAATTAATGCTCCATTCAATACTAAGGATATTTTTTCGTTAATGTTTTCATTAGTGTTTAGAAAATCGATTTTATTATCTTTACCGTTTATTAATATTAAATCCCAGAATAGTGATTTCAAAAATACATACTTTCAAAATCAACACTTACTATATCAT
>DATCKO010000121.1:0-2836 GCA_036562215.1 Haloplasmataceae bacterium
GGTTTATTGTTTGTGTTTTTTAATTTATATAAAAGTTTATGGCGATATGCGAGTATTGAAGAAGCTTTAAATGTATTTTATTCAGTAGTAATTTCTTTTATTGTGATTTATCTAGTTAATTTAATTTTTACTTTGGACATAAGTATAAACTTTTTAATCATAGCCAATATGCTTATTTTCTTAGCAGTAATAGGTATTCGTTATAGTTTTAGAACTATTAGAATTTTAAAATCTATTAATAAGACAGGAAAAGATATTAAGAGAACATTAATAATTGGTGCTGGTAATGCTGGTATTTTACTATTTAGAGAAATTAAGAATAATCCCCATTTATCATATAAAGTAATATGTTTTGTTGATGATGATAAGTCTAAGAAAGGTAAATACATTCAAGGTATAAAAGTTGTAGGTAATACAGATGAATTACCAATGATTGTTGAAAAATATCAAATTGATGTTATTATATTAGCTATTCCAAGTGCTACAAGGGATAAAATACAAACTATATTAAAGAAATGTGATGCTTTAAAGAAAAAGATTCAGATGTTACCACCATTTTATGAAGTAATTGATCGTAATGTAAATGTTCATCATATTCGTGATGTAGAGATTGAGGATTTACTTGGTAGAGATGAAATCAAAATTGATGACCAAGGTATAAAAGATTTTATTAAAGATGAAGTAGTATTAGTAACTGGTGGGGGAGGTTCAATAGGATCTGAACTTTGTAGACAAGTAGTCAAGTATCAACCGAGGAAATTAATTATTTTTGACATATATGAGAATAATGCTTATGATATTCAAAATGAGTTATTAATACATTATGGACATAAAGAGGACTTTCCAGAGTTAATTGTTTTAATTGGTTCTGTAAGAGATGAAGAACGTTTAGACGAGGTATTTAGAAAATATCAGCCTACTATTGTATTTCACGCCGCAGCTCATAAGCATGTTCCATTAATGGAAGATAGTCCTAAGGAAGCAATTAAAAATAATGTTTTCGGTACTTATTATGTAGCTAAAGTTGCTAATAAATATAAAGCTAAGAAATTTGTATTAATATCTACTGATAAAGCTGTTAATCCAACTAATATTATGGGAGCAACGAAAAGGTATGCAGAAATGATTATTCAAGCTTTTAATAAGCAAGGTAATACACAATATGCAGCAGTAAGATTTGGTAATGTTTTAGGTAGTAATGGTTCTGTAATACCACTATTTAAGAAGCAAATTAAAGAAGGCGGTCCAGTTACGGTAACTCATAAAGATATCATCAG
Source organism: Haloplasmataceae bacterium (assembly GCA_036562215.1). Lineage (GTDB taxonomy): Bacteria > Bacillota_I > Bacilli_A > Haloplasmatales > Haloplasmataceae > CALFRW01. The sequence goes on from DATCKO010000121.1 coordinate 1,278, forward strand.
ATATTTTATGACCATACCAGAAGCTGTTCAATTAGTATTACAAGCTGGAGCATTCGCTCAAGGCGGAGAAATATTTGTACTAGATATGGGTGAACCAGTTAGAATTATTGATTTAGCAGAAAGATTAATACGTTTTAGTGGATATGAGCCATATAGTGAAATTAAAATAGAGATAACTGGTCTTAGACCTGGTGAAAAACTATATGAAGAACTACTACTTAAAGAAGAAGGTCTAAAGAAAACCTTTAATGAAAAGATATTTGTCAGTGAAGTTAATGGACATTATCTAGATTCAATCAATAAGCAACTTGATGAGTTAAGAGAATTATTACATAAAGAAGACGTCGTAATACAAGATGAATTTTGTAAATTTGTAGAGACGTATAAACATAAGGATTAATAGCGTGGAAGGAGATATATATGGGAGATAGAATTTACTTATCTTCTCCTCACATGAGTGATGAAGGATATGAAAAAGAATACATAAAGGAAGCATTTGATACTAATTGGATAGCTCCATTAGGTGCTAATGTTACTGGATTTGAAACCGAAATAGCAGCATTGTTAAATGTTAAGGCTGCAGCTGCTTTATCATCTGGAACAGCAGCTATACACATGGCACTAAAAGCAGCTGGTGTAGGTAAAGGAGATATAGTCTTTTGTCAAAGTTTAACCTTTGCAGCATCCTGTAATCCGATTATTTATCAAGATGCTATTCCTGTTTCTATTGATAGTGATTATGAAACATGGAATATGGATCCTAAAGCTTTAGAGGAAGCTTTTAAAAAATATCCTAATGTAAAGGCAGTTATTGTTGTTCATTTATACGGTTTATCTGCTGATTTAGGTAAGATTATTAATATTTGTAAAGAACATAATGTTGTTTTAATTGAAGATGCAGCTGAAAGTTTAGGTACAACATATAAAGGCAAATATACTGGAACTTTTGGTGACTATGGCATCTTTTCCTTTAATGGTAACAAAATAATAACCACTTCTGGTGGTGGCATGATAGTTTCTAATAATGAAGAAAGAATACAAAAGGTACGTTTCTGGTCTACACAATCTAGAGATAAAGCGAGACACTACCAACATAGTGAATTAGGATATAATTATCGTATGAGTAATATAGTCGCAGGTATTGGAAGAGGACAATTAAAAGTACTAGACAGAAGAATAGAAAAGAAACGATACATATTTAATTATTATAAAAAAGAATTAAGTGATATCAAAGATATCACATTTATGCCAATAAATGATTGGAATGAGCCTAATTATTGGTTAAGTTGTATAACATTAAATGGAAAAGTTAAACCATTAGACATCCTACTAGCTTTAGAAGAAGAAAATATAGAATCAAGACCAATATGGAAACCAATGCATTTACAACCGTATTATGAGAAATATGATTTTATTGGAAATAATATTTCTGATAATATATTTAATAATGGTTTATGTTTACCTAGTGATACGAAGATGACAGATGAAGATTTAAATCGAGTTTGCGAAGTAATAAAGAGGTTGTGGTAGAGATGAAAAAGAAAAAAGGAATTTATCAA
>DATCKO010000124.1:0-19576 GCA_036562215.1 Haloplasmataceae bacterium
AACAATAAAATCAAAGTCATTAAGAGAATAGCTTTTGGTTATCGAAGTTTTATACATTTCAAACTACGTATTCTTATATGTAATGGTACTGGAATAATCGAAAAAGGATTAAGCAATTCAGCTTAACCCTCTATCAAATTATTCATTATCAGATTATTGGAAATATTTATTACCCACACTACTTGACAAAGAACCATTATTCATTATCAGATTATTGGGAATATTTATTACCCACACTACTTGACAAAGAACCTCTTTTATTAACTAATTATTACCATAAGGATTACAGATAGGTTTAAAGGTTTCCCCTAACTCATATTTTTCTCTTAAATCTTCTATTAGTACATTACGAATATTAAGTCCTGTATCATAATCATCATCATCACTTCTCATATACTCAGGAATATTTAAAACTTAATATTGGTACTTTATATGTTTTACCATTAATTAATTCGACATTTGGAGAAATAAAATAAGAATTATTTTCCATCAATTCCATTAGCTCATTGTAAGTTACTTCCAATACATAAATCGTGTTATCATAATAACTAATCTGATAGAGATGTTCTAAAGTAATTTCTTCACCTTCTGATACTACTAATTCCCTTGATATTGCTGAGGTATGACCTATAACAACATCTGTATTTTATGCTGTTAACATTTCATATCCTACCCAAGCATATAAATCCTCTATTCTATCTATTGATTCACCTGCTATGGCTAGTACTTCACTTCCAACATCACGATATTTATAAATTATAGACTCTATACTTTCATCATAATTATTTGAGGCAGTATCAACATCTATGACTTGTAAAGAATAGTCTTTAACATTCATATTTGATAAATCAATTTCTAAAGTGATGTAACAAGTGATTCACCAAATCGCCCTGCTTGTATTACTGGTACATATGTTCCATCAGGTCTTCTTATTTTTCCTGTTTGAACAGAGTGTGTGTCCATTAATTACTGCATTTACTATATATTCACCATTGACCTTTATACTAGCTGTATAATTTGACAATTTTTATTCTATAACTTTTTCTAAGATTATTTTTTTATCAAACCCACCACGTTCTTTTCGCTTTTCATCCTTAACTTTAATTACATTACTCATTTCTATTTGATATACACTTGCTAAAGCATATACGACTTCTAAGATATCAGCTAACTCCTCTTCATTTGGTGATTGCTTAAATTCTTCAATTTCTTCCATAATTTTACTAAACAGAGCTTCAATATATTCAGTATCATCAGCTATATGAGTTATTACTTGATTGTTATTAGATTTGATAATACTTGGTATATTATCCCGTACTAACTTATAATATTTAATTTCTTTCATCTAGTAACACCTTTATATAAATTAATATTTTACTGCTCTTGTCGCATAAAAGGTCGGTACATTAAATTCATGAAGTCGTCCATATCCATTTGTATCTTGATAGATATCTGTAAGAATAAATCCCGCTTTTAATTGTCCACCAATTTGCTCCTCAATTGTATGTGAAAATTGAATTCCCCAATCATTTTTTATAGATTTTTCATATAGCAACTTATTTTTTAAGGGATTAAAAGGAAGTTTATTTACAATCTCAGTTTCATATTCATTAAACAAATAATTAAAACCATTATCAAACCCAGCAAGTAAAATGCCACCCTTTTTCAATATGCGATAACATTCTTTCCAAATAGAACAAACATCTTCCACATAACAATTAGAAACAGGATGAAAAATTAAATCAAAAGTATTATCAGTAAACGGTAAAGGATTAGTCATATCATATTTAATTGTCGTGATTTCATAATGTTCTCTAGTTGACACTTCTATTTCTTTTTGTAATTGTTTATCTGAATAATCTAAAACCGTACATTTTGCACCTAAAGCCGTAAATATGGGCATTTGTTGACCACCACCAGAAGCTAAACCTAATACTTTGATTCCATTCATATTTGTAGGGAACCATTCTTTAGGAACAGGCTTAGTAGGTGTTAATAAAACATACCAATTACCATTTTGCGCTTGTTGAAATTCTTCATGACTAATTGGTTTACCCCATTCCCATCCTTCATTCACCCATTTATCGATTATTTTAGAATTGAGATCTGTATATTTTACATTCATTTTTTTCACCTTTAATTCTATCTTTGTTTACTATCAATAACTATTGTTACAGGACCATCGTTTACTAATGATACTTCCATCATCGCTCCAAAAACTCCTGTTTCTACTTTCACATTTTCTCTTCTTAATTTTTCATTAAACTCTGTAAAAAGCCTATATGCATATTCCGGATTGGCTGCCTCTGTAAAACTTGGTCTATTTCCTTTTGCGGTTTGCGCATATAAAGTAAATTGTGATACACTCAATATATCATATCCTTTTTGTAATAAGGACAGGTTCATCTTACCAAACTCATCTTCGAAAATACGCATATTTATAATTTTTTTTACTAAATAATCAACATCTAAAGATGTATCATCATGAGTAAATCCTACTAATAATAGGAGTCCATTTTTGATTTTTCCAGTGATTTCCTCTTGTACTTTAACTTGTGCTTCTTTAACACGTTGAATGACAACCCTCATAGTAAACACCTTACTTTACTTAAAATTTCATGTATTATTATAACATATTATTTATATATACAAAAGGAAAGCCAAAATTAAGGCTTTCCTAAATCTATTTAATTACATTTCTTATTTAATTTTTGAATTCCATGACCAATTGTAAAAGCGATAAAAGCTAATAAAGAAAAACTTAAAAGATAAGCTAATAAAAAGATCATATAATGAGTTTTTTCTTTTAATGTCATTAGTAATGGCATATTATTTGGATAATACGGTGAAATCATAAACATGTTAAAATCATGATCAGGTATGATAAAATTATGGAAAATAATATTCATCATATCAGCAATAAAAACAAAGGCTAGGAAAACAAGAACTGCATTAAAAAATCCTTTAACAGTCAATTTAGCTCTACCACTAAAAATGACATATAAAGCAATTATAACCATCATACTATGATGAATCATCGTTTGAAGATTGATACCCAAACTATCAGTGTAGACTGATTCTGGATAAATCATAACCGAGATTCCTGCCACAAAAATAAAAGTAGCGATGAATTCATAGAAAATGTTTTTAAGCTTACCTTCTTTAAGAAAGATCATTATAGGTAAAAGATACAACGGTATAGAGCAAAATTGAAATGGAAAGACATACCATTGATAGTGTCCAGCACTTAATGTATAGTTAATCTGTTTATATGTCTCTAATAAGAAAAATATTATTGTAAATACAATGATAATTTTCTTATTTGTTTTATCACTTGTATTTCTAAATTTGATATAAAATGATACTACCGAAACAAACAAAATACCTAACCACATTAAATGATACCATCCTAACATTTTTGGTATTTCCATAGTTAGATCAAAATATTGCATAAATGAGTACATCTATAATCCTCCTAGTCGAAACATATCATAATATAGATTATTTTATCATACAGTATAGTCTTAAGTAAAAATCTTTTTTAATTTATATTATATTATTCAACAATGTATCTATTTTACCTTATATATCATAATAAATTATTATAGGAACTATTTATTTACCAATTTTTTCTCATATAAATTGAAAAAGATTTAGTGACAAAACTAAATCTTTTTTAACATCTTAAAGTTTATTATGCGAACCATCACAATATGGTGGATTCTTAGTATGTTTACATCTACATAAATAGACTGATTTATCCTCATCAGGTGTAAATGCTAGGGGTTTAAAATTTGTACCTTTATGAGAACCATCGCAGAATGGTTGCTTAGAACTTCTACCACAACTACACCAATAATATGTTTTTCCTTTCTTAACCTCTACTAAAATCGGAGATTTTTCCGCTAATATAGGTTTATCCATTAAATTAACTCCCTTCAATAATAAACAGTTTATTTTAAAGTTATTTCAAAGATCATTTGTTAATTCTTTCAACAAAATAAATATCTTTCACTTTTTTAAGATTTAAAGCTAATTGATTTAATCTATCTACATTTTCAATCATTATTTTAAGTTTAACTTTTATTGTACTATCTTTATCTACATTAGCATGGATACCAATGAGATTGACATTTAGAGAATTAATCGTGTTTATGATATCCATTAAGATATTTTTTCGATTAAAGGCTGTAATTAATAAATCTAATTCATATTTACGACTGTCTAAGTTATCAGACCAGAATACTTCAATTACTCGTTCTTTTTCTGATTCTGTTACATTTCGACAATCTATCTTATGAACAGTAATCCCTTTTCCTTTTGTTACATATCCGACAATTTTATCACCTGGAATTGGTAAACAACATTTGGAAATTTTAACATGGGGATTATCAATACCTTCAATGATAATCCCTGTATCACTTGAGCGATATAATTTATATCTTTCTTGAACCTTTTCTTCATTAAATTGTTCGAGAATGGATTTAATATCAAGTTCCGGTGCTACATTTTCATATTTTTGAAGAATAGTTTGAATAGAAATGGTTTTCTTACCTACTGCATATAGTAAATCATCAACACTATTAATACCTTGTTTTTGAAATTTTTTTAAGAAAGATTCTTTGCTTAAAAATTCCATTACACTAGGAACTTTACCCTCTAAAGCCTTATTGACAATTTCTTTTCCTTGTTCAATTATTAAACTCCGATTCTGTTTATTAAAGAATTGCTTTATTTTTCCTTTAGCATGTTGCGTTTTAACAATCTTTAGCCAACCTTCACTAGGTCCATAGGATTGATTAGAAGTCTTTATTTCTACAACATCACCAGTCTTGAGTTCATAAGTCAAAGGTACTATTTTACCATTGACAATGGCACCAACAGTTTTATTTCCAACTTCACTATGAATTCTATATGCAAAATCAAGTGGTGTTGAACCCGTAGGAAAATCTAATACATCCCCATTAGGAGTAAAGACATAGACATTGGCGGAAAAGATATCATCTTTCATTAAATCTACAATTTCTGAAGCATCATCGTCATTTTCGGAATATTCAACCATTTCTTTATACCATTTTAGTTTTTGTTGAATTTCAATCTGTTCTTGTTCAGCAGTATTATTACGATTTTCCTTATATGCCCAATGGGCTGCAACCCCAAACTCCGCTACATTATCCATTTCTTTAGTTCGAATTTGAACTTCAAATATTTTACCTTGGGGTCCAATTACTGTTGTATGTAAGGATTGATACATATTAGGCTTTGGCATAGCGATATAGTCCTTAAATCTTTTCGGAATAGGTTTAAAATTGGCATGAATAATTCCTAATGCTTGATAACATGTCGCAATATCTTTAACAATTAATCTTAAGGCAAGTAAATCAAAGATTTCATTAAACTCTTTGTTTTTTTCCCGCATTTTTTTATGTACACTATAGATATTTTTCACTCGACCCTTGATTTCAAATTCAATCTCATAATCTTTTAAAAGACTAGATATATCTTCAATCATATTAGCGATATCTTCTTCACGTTCTCTTTGCTTTTCATTAATTAGACTCGCAATATAATAATATTCTTCACTATCAATATAACGTAAACAACGATCTTCTAATTCTGATTTTAAGCGATACATACCTAAGCGATGAGCAATTGGTACAAATATTTCTAAGGTTTCTTTACTAATCGAAATTTGCTTTTCTACAGGCATATATTTTAAGGTACGCATATTATGTAACCTATCAGCTAATTTAATAATAATAACGCGAATGTCTCTAGCCATCGCTAAAAACATTTTTTGATGATTTTGTGCTAGTGCTTGTTCTTTAGAAACATATTTTATTTGACCTAATTTAGATACTCCATCAACTAGAGTCGTGATTTCTTCGCCAAACTCTTTTGTCATTTCTTCGCTCGTTATACCAGTATCTTCTAGTATATCATGTAATAATCCGGCGGCAATCGTACTTGGTCCAGCATTAAATGAGGTTAAGATTATTGCTACTTCTAAGGGATGGATAATATATGGTTCTCCTGATTTGCGGAATTGATTTTGATGCTTTTCTTCAGCGTATTTAAAAGCTTTTTCTATTATTCTAATATTTTCCGGTTTGGTAATATATGTCTTAACGGTTTGCATTAATTGCTCATATTTTATTTCTACTTGATTCATACGATTCACCACCTTTAAGAAAAATTAATATATTTTTTAATTATTATTTTAATATTCCTAATATTGAATTAGAGAATAAACATCATATCCTTGTAATTTTTCTCTACCATGTAGATCTTTTAACTCAATTAAAAATGCACAACCAACAACAGTTCCACCTAACATTTCAATTAGTTTTATAGCAGCTTCAACTGTACCACCTGTTGCTAGGAGATCATCAATAATGACTACTTTTTGACCTTTTTCAATCGCATCCTTATGGACACAAAGGGTATTAGAACCATATTCTAATTCATAATTAAATTCCACTACTTCGCGTGGTAGTTTTCCTGGTTTACGAACAGGAACAAAACCTACACCCATAAGGGCAGCTACCGGAGTTCCAAATAAGAAACCTCGAGCTTCAGGCCCAACGATTAAATCCGCACCCTTTTCTTTCGCAAATTCACTCAATTTTTCTACCGTAAATCTTAATGCTTTTCCATTTTGCATAAGTGGGGTAATATCCTTAAAAAGGATACCTTCCTTAGGAAAATCTGGTACATCGGCAATAAATTTTTTAAGATCCACTTAAAAAACCTCCTTATTTATCATTTTATATATCAAATTTTTAAGCTCATCTTGAGAATATAATAATAGTTTTTCTTTTAACTCTACTTGTTCTTTAATTTTTCTAAAAGTATATGATTCTGTTAAATCTCTTTTTTGCGGCTTTTCGATAACTATTACTTCGTTCCTCTCTATTATAACAAAATCCAACTCAAAAAACACCTGTAAAGCGACACTCTGGATCTTTTTATTAAAACCCATTCTTTCAAAACTCTGAATGATATTTACATCATCTTTATTAAAACGTTTTAGTGGTTTCATTATTTGATATAATCGGGCTAGTTTTTCTCGTGTTAATAGATGAAGGCTCGAAAACATTTCATCACTTTTAAAGAATAAATAGATATTTTGAATATCATCTTGACTTACAATAATATATAAATCCTTTAGTGATGATGGAATATCAATAATGGCAACATTGCCTGATATTTTTAAATCATTGGAATAAACTATGGGATTTGGAAAGTTATAATGATTTGTAAAGTAAATGTTAGATGTATCTTGTGGTAAAGAATCACTACTCATTTGTTTTTTTCGAAAATCAAAGATTTGTAGATGTATACATCTGATATCTACAACCCGTAATTGTAGAGTTTTCATGCCATTAAACTCATTTATCTCAAGATAACCGACAATATCTAGTAAATCATTATTATTTATATTATTACATAATTTACCAAAATTAAAGGCTATTGCATCAAGTATTAGATTATTTTTTTTAAAACTTAGCTTTAAATGTTTTTTTTCTTCTCCAACCCCATAGACACTTATGACTTTCATATTTTCCAATAGAAAGAGGGGCTTTTCATTATCTTTGCCAAAAGGTCTAAACTTACTTATCACATCGATTAAAGAAAAATCTATAAGACTTTCCTTTAGACACGCTTCAATTTTTATGTGGCTTTGAAGATTGTCCATACATAATGAGTGAAGTTTACTACGTAACTTGTCTAAATTTTCTTTCACAATCGTTAGACCACAAGCCATCTTATGTCCACCAAATTTTACGAATAGCTCACTACATTCTAACAGATTCTCATATAACGGAAAATCATCTAAAGTTCGAGCAGACCCTTTATAATAACCTTGTGAAAGAGTCAAGATAATCACTGGTTTATGATAATAATCTACTAAACGACTGGCGACAACTCCTAATACACCCTCATGCCAATTATCATTACTTACGACAATGACATTGAATTTATCAAGTTTATTTTTTTCAATTTCAGTTATCGCTTCGTTAAAAATGATATCGATTTGCGTTTTCCTATCCTGATTAAAGCTTTCTATATCCATAGCAAGATTTTTCGCTTCCATGTAATCTTCTGTTATCAAAAAGCGCACTGCTACATTCCCATTATCCATTCTACCTGGAGCGTTTAATCGAGGTCCTAAAATATAACCAAAAGTAAACTCATCAATTTCATTAATATTTAACATTTGCATTAGTATCCTTAAGCCTAAATGTGTCGTATTCTTTAATTGTTTTATACCCCAAGTAACGATGGAGCGATTTTCCCCTTTTAAACTTACTAAATCATTATATGTACCTAATGCAGCTAAATCTATTAAATCATATGGGATTTCATCTAATAAAGCTTGTGCGATTTTAAAAGCTACCCCACAACCAGATAAATCTTTAAAAGGATAGTTTTCTCCTATCATTTTTGGATGAATAAAGGCATATGCCTTAGGAAGAATACTTCCGATTTCATGATGATCAGTAATTATCAAATCAACTTGGTTATCCCATAAATAATTTGCTTCTTCAATTCCAGAAATACCATTATCAATTGTAATGATTAACTTAAAACCTTTTTCAACAAATGTTGAAAAGGCCTCTTTATTAGGACCATAGCCTTCTGTAAAACGTGAAGGTATATAATAAAAGACATTAGCACCTAACTTTATTAAAGCTTTATATAAAATGGCAACTCCTGTCACTCCATCAACATCAAAATCACCATAAAGCATAATTTTTTCTTGACTATTAATAGCCTCTTTAATACGTTTTACCACGATATCCATATCATTAAAGAGATATGGATCATATAAAAACAACTCTTCACTTAGAAATTGCTTTTTTTCACTTTCATCATTAATATTTCGATTATCTAACAAGGTTTTTATTAATTGTTCTTGATTTTCGATTTTTTCTTGACTTAGCAATTGCCATTGAAAACGGGATTTAAACATGATATCACCTTTTTTATACATAAAACAAAGTTAATATAATTATAATTGTATAAGAAAAACTTAATTTTGAAAAGGTGATATGGTGAAAAAACAATCTTTTATTCAAGCCACATTTATATTAGTCATAATTGGTATGATTGTAAAAGTTTTAGGATTAATTAATCGCATGCTTTTAGCGCGATATTTAACGACCGATGGTATTGGAATATATATGTTGGTTATGCCAACTTTTACATTAATAATTGCTTTAGCTCAACTTGGTTTTCCAATATCAATTAGTAAATTAGTATCGGAAAATAATATCAATCAGAAGATATCCAATCAAACCATCGTAAGAAAAGCTCTCAAAATAAGTATTATTAATAGCGTTGTATTAATAACAATGCTACTTTTTTCGGCAAAGTTTTTATCATATAACCTTTTGCATGATAAGAGAACCTATTACCCAATTCTTATGCTTACTTTTTTTATACCCTTAGTATCTTTTTCAAGCATCATAAAAGGTTATTTACATGGATATAAAATTGTCAATATTCCTTCCTATAGCCAACTAATCGAGCAAATCATAAGAATCATTACAAGTTTACTTCTTGTTATAATCCTTTTACCAATAAATGTAGAATATGCTGTAAGTGGAGCAATTATTTCCATATCCCTAGGTGAATTAAGTTCTTTAATTTATATGGTTTATAAAATAAAAAATAAACGCTCTTGGGCAAAAATTCTCAGAAAGCGTCAAGAAAATAAAGAAGTTGAAAAACAAGTTACAAAAGAAATATTAACCATCTCTATACCAGCCACAGGAAGTAGATTAATTGGTTCATTATCCCACTTTTTTGAACCCATTATCTTTTCACTAGCACTAACTTCTCTTGGTATTAGTAGTCAACATATAACAAGAATCTATGGACAAATAACTGGTTATACACTTAGTCTATTATTGGTTCCAACTTTTTTTTGCATTGCCATCTCTACAGCACTTATTCCTATTATATCTGAAGCTTTTGCTAAAAAAAATAATGAAAAAATTTGTCACTATTTTAATTTATCTATCTTTCTATCCTTCATTATGGGTTCTATATTTACCATCATTATTACCCTTTATCCTAAAGAATTAATGTTATTAATGTTTAATACTACTGAAGGTGTGTCTTTCTTAAGTTATATGGCACCATTATTTTTTATACATTACTTTCAACAACCTATCACTTCTACTCTACATGCCTTAAATAAAGCTAAAGAAGCTATGTTTTCTACCTTAATAAGTGCTATTATAAAACTTTTCTTAATCTATATATTAGTATCTACGCCAAGTATCAATGTGCATGGTCTAACTATATCCATAATCATTAACTCACTATTAGTAACTTGTATTGATTTTATAATTTTAAATAAAACGATTAAGCTAAAATATCAGTTTAATACTATTTTTAACTCTATATCTTTACTTGTTATAACTTACCTTTTAGGAAGCATTTTAAAAAGAACGACTATACATTATTTTCTTAACATTTTCATTCTCATAATCTTCTATTTCGGTATGTTGTTTATCTTAAATATTGGCGATATCAGAAAAGTCAAAGAACATTTATTTATTCAGAAGAATCAAATTTAATTATATATAATTCATCATTTTCATAATTGGCATATAGAATTTTACTTATATCATGATAACCTTTTTCTTCGAGTAACTTTAATACCTCTTTTTCGGTAATATCAAGATATTTAAAATTCTCTTTGATAATATTACCAGAAATAATGACTGGAAGTGGTGATATTTTAGAATCACTTTTCTTAAAGACCGATAATGTTCCACCTACTTCTAATATGGCATAATCAACTTCAGAAATGGAGCGAATGTTTTTATCTCTTAATTGGTTCATTAAATCATCAAAGGTATAACTTTGCTTACGCATTTCTTGATAATTTACTTTACCATTCGCAATTATAACCGATGGTGTACCTTCAATTTTGTCACGAAGTTTAGCATTTTTTAAAGTTATATAACTAAAGAACTTTTGAAAAAAGACTAAGAGGCTTATGATAATTAATGTATATAGGAGTGGTCTATCTAGATCTTCAATCGATAGAGCACTGATTTCAGCAATCATAAAAAAAATAATTAAGTCAATAATCCCTAATTCTCCTAATTCTCTTTTTCCCATAATCCGAAAGGTAATATAAATGACAATATAGTTAAATATAACTCGAAAAATGATTTGAAGTATTTCTAACATCTTTACACCTCATTTTATGCATATATATATTATTTATTTAGTCTATAATACGGTTTTTATACATATAATTTTATTGAAAGGTGGGTTAAATATGTTACGTATCAAAAAAGATTTCTTTATATTATTAATATGGCTATTAATATCGTTATTTATAATCGCCATTTCATCAGTCCTCATTTATTATAAAATAATTGATGTTAGTCAAAACTCTGTTTATGTTTTTGCTTGTGGCGTAATTCTCTTTCTTTTTTTAGGGTTTTTAAGTGGTAATATTAGACAAAAAAAGGGGTTACTAAATGGTATACTATATGCATTAAGTATAATGATAGTCTTATTTTTAATTCAAATATTAGGTTTCGATGAGAAAATCACATTTCAACTGATTCTAAAATACCTAATCTATACCTTATCATCTGGTTTAGGTGGTATACTTGGTGTTAATTTTAAACCTCTAATTAAGTAAAAACCTATATAGTGCTACTATATAGGTGTTTTTTTATAAAATATACGAAAAAGATTACTTACATCTTAAATTAAAAATGTTATAATATCAAATAGAGGTGATTATATGAATCAACAGTTCGAATACTATATAAAAAAAATTATTAATAGATTACTCCTACAATTAATTGGTGCAACATTATTATTAGCATTATTAATAGTAATAGGTATCATCTTTCAATTTAATCTTGGTTCTTATTTTGCCCCTCATGTTTATATACTACTAGGTTTATTAATTTTACTTTTTATCATTATGAATTATTTATTATATAAAAAGCAATTATGGTTAATCAAAAACTATCTTAATGATCCTAATCTAGTAATAAATAAAATTAAAGAACTAAGTACAAAAGAAACTATCTATTTTCGTTTTCACCTTTTTTGGACAACTACCATTAATAATTATAAAGAAGCATTAGAAATATTAGAGAAAATGCTTGAGGATGAAAATGAATAAGGTTTTTGAGAATAACATAAATACTGTCAAACTAATTTTAAGCAAAAGGTTTCGGATATTTTTCTATCTAACAATTTTTCTATTAACTATATTTCTTCTTCTAACAATTTTTTACTTTATGATTTATTACATTATTGGATATATCTTTACCATAATTTGCTTAATAATAATGATTTTTACCAAATATTTGGAAAGAAGAATTATTAAATTATTAGATCAATATCATAATGATAAACAAGAAGTTATAGACTTTTTACAAAGCATTAATACATTAGTTAAATATAACAATACTAACTTCTTAATTAGATCTTTTTTTAAGAATATTATTCCTTACTTAAATGAAGCATTGTACTCTTTATATAAACAATAAGCAATAAAAAAACTGTGATTATTCACAGTTTTTTTACTACTCACTAATAACTTGTCTAATGGCTGCTTTTTCAATCTTCATTTTAGCGCCACCAACTAAAATGATTGTTACGGTATCTTCTTTGATTTCATCGATGATACCATGAATACCACCAATAGTGATAATTTTATCATTTTGTTTTAATTGTGATTGCATCTCATATATTTGCATACGTCTTTTCTTTTCAGGTCTCATGATAAAGAAATAAACTACAACAAAGAATATGAGTAATGGTACAAGTAACATTAAGATTTGGTAAAATTGTTCCATTTTTTTCTCTCCTTTATTTAATATTGTCGTGTATTTTCGGGGTTATTAAACCCATATTTAGAAAAAAACTCATCGCGAAAATCGAGTAAACGGTTTTCCTTAATCGCTTTTCGAACCTTTTCCATAAGTTTTAGTAAGAAGTAAACATTATGATAAGATATTAATCTTTGACCAAATGTTTCTTCTGCCTTAATGAGGTGACGCAAATACGCACGTGTATAATGAGTACAGGTGTAGCAATCACATTCATGATCTAGTGGTGTAAAATCTCGTTCATATTGTTGATTTTTTATGACTACGCGACCTTGACTTGTCATAGCTGTACCATGACGGGCAATCCTAGTAGGTAATACACAGTCAAACATGTCTATACCTCTGATACTACCTTCAATCAAGGCATCAGCTGAACCTACACCCATTAAGTAACGTGGCTTATCAGTTGGTAAATAAGGAATGGTTGCTTCAATAGTTCGATACATTTCTTCTTTAGATTCTCCTACTGATAAACCGCCAATCGAATAGCCCGGGAAATCAAGTTTTACTAATTCGGTAGCTGAAAGTCTTCGTAAATCTTCATATACTCCACCTTGAACAATACCAAACAGAGCTTGTTTTTCGGTGTTTTTATGAGCTTTCAAACCACGTTCAGCCCAGCGCAATGTTCTTTCTACTGACTTTTTAACATAATCATATTCCGCAGGTAACTCAATACATTCATCAAAACTCATCATAATATCACTTTCCAAATTATTCTGTATCCTAATAGCATCCTCAGGTGTCATGAATAATGGAGCTCCTGATTTATGATGACGGAAATGAACCCCTTCTTCTGTTATCTTACGTAGTTTACTCAAACTAAAAACTTGAAAACCACCTGAATCAGTCAGAATTGGTCCATCCCATTGCATGAACTTATGCAGTCCTCCTGCTTCTTTAATAATATCATCTCCTGGTTGTAACCACAAGTGATATGTATTACTTAATAATATTTGCGTTTTCATTGTTTTTAATTCCTCAGGTGATAATGTTTTCACGGTTGCTTGTGTACCAACGGGCATAAATATTGGCGTATCAATAACACCATGAGGAGTATAGAGTTTTCCGAGTCTTGCTCCTGATTGTTTACATACATGTAGTAATTCAAATTTAATAGCTGACATTATTTCACCACTTTATTTTATTAACATTGCATCACCAAAACTAAAGAAACGATATCTTCTTTCAATAGCTTCTTGATAGGCCTTCATAATCAGCTCTTTAGAGGCAAAAGCTGAAACAAGCATAATGAGTGTCGATTTAGGTAAGTGAAAGTTAGTTATTAAAGCATCGATAGCTTTAAACTCATAACCCGGATATATGAAAATATCTGTATAACCACTTTCTGCCTGAAAAATTCCATTATATTTTTGGGCAATTGTTTCTAAAACTCTTGTTGAAGTTGTTCCTACCGTAATGATTCTTTTATTATTCTTTTTCGTTTGATTTAGCATATCAGCTGCTTCTTTACTTAAAGAATAAAATTCACTATGCATAACATGTTGAGAAATATCATCTACTGTCACAGGACGAAATGTTCCTAAACCAACATGTAAAGTTAAATAGATGATGTTAACTTCTTTTTGTGCAATCTTATCTAATAATTCTAAGGTAAAATGGAGTCCTGCGGTAGGAGCAGCTGCTGAACCAATTACTTTAGAATAAACGGTTTGATATCGTTCTTTATCTTCTAACTTTTCCGTTATATATGGTGGTAAAGGCATTTCACCTAAACGATCAAGTATTTCATAAAAGATACCATCATAAATAAAGCGAAATATTCTTCTTCCTTCATCTAGTTCTTCAAGACATTCTGCTTTTAATAAACCTTCACCAAAGCTAATTACTGTCCCTATTTTAACACGTTTAGCTGGTTTACATAAGGTTTCCCACACATTTTCTTCTTTTTGATTTAATAATAGTACTTCTATATGAGCACTTGTCTTTTCCTTAATACCCAATAAACGAGCTGGCATTACTCTAGTATCATTTAAAACTAGAGCATCCCCAGGATTTAAGTAATCTATTATCTCAAAAAACTGTCTATGATCTATCTCACCAGTATTTCTATCTAAAACTAATAATCGGGATGTTTCGCGTTCCTTAAGTGGGGTTTGAGCAATTAATTCTTTGGGAAGATAAAAATCAAAATCATCAACGCGCAATTTACTTACCTCTTTCTAAAATAAAGCTATATCAATCTTTAAATGTCGATAAGCTTTTTCTGTAGCAATTCTACCTCTCGCTGTTCTTTTTATAAATCCTTCCTGTAATAAATATGGTTCATAGACATCTTCAAGAGTTTGAGTCTCTTCACCGATAGAAGCAGCTAAGGCTTCTACTCCGACAGGTCCACCATTAAATCTCTCGATAATACCCAACAGATATTTATGATCGGTATAATCGAGTCCTGCTTCATCAACATTCATTTTATCAAGTGATTCTTTACACACTGATAAGGTTATTTCCTTTTCACCTCGCACTTGCGCAAAATCGCGTACTCTTCTAAATAAACGATTAGCAACTCTTGGTGTTCCCCGCGACCTTTTAGCAAGCTCGATACTAGCGTCATGGGTAATAGCAAACTGAAAGATTTTTGCGGTTCTTAAAATAATCTTCTGTAAATCATTAACAGAGTAATATTCTAGATGGGAAATAACCCCAAAACGGTCTCTAAGTGGGGCAGATAAATCACCAGCTCTAGTTGTAGCCCCTACTAAAGTAAAAGGTGGTAAATCTATCCTAATAGAGCGAGCTGTAGCATCTTTACCTACTACAATATCTAAGCAATAGTCTTCCATAGCTGGATATAAAATTTCTTCTATATTTTTTGATAAACGATGGATCTCATCAATAAACAGAATATCACCTGGTTGTAAAGTAGTTAGGATAGCAGCTAAATCACCACTTCGCTCAATTGCTGGACCTGAAGTCTGTTTAATATTAACATTCATTTCATGAGCGATGATATTAGCTAAAGTCGTTTTTCCTAAACCGGGAGGTCCATATAATAGACAATGGTCTAAAGCTTCATTTCGCATTTTAGCTGCTTTAATAAACACATGTAAATTTTCTTTAATTTTATCCTGCCCAATGTATTGACTAAAATCATGTGGTCTAAGTGTCATTTCCAGTTCATCTTCAGTTAATTTTGTTGGAGTAATAATCCGCTCCATTAAACTCACCTACTTAAGCATTAATTGTAGTGCTCTAGTAATATATTCTTGAGTAGAAAGATCCCTTTCCGTTATTAGTTTAAATACTCTTTGGATTTCTTTATCACTATATCCTAAGGCTTTTAAGGCTTCACTAGCCTCATCTAACTCCTTGCCTATTTCCACTCTTTCCATCGAACCTAATTTACCCTTTAAATCAAGAATAATTTGTTGAGCTGTCTTATGACCTACCTTAGGAAATTTAGTTAAATAATTAACATCACCTTTATCAATTGCATCAATCACATTTGTGATATCCCCAGGAGCTAAAATGGCACATGCTGATTTAGGACCTATTCCGGTAACACTAATCAATTTTTCAAATAATTCTTTTTCTTGCATGCTGCGAAAGCCATATAGTTCTTGATTTTCATTACGAATATAAAAATAAGTATAAACAGTAATAACTTCATCTAAAACAAATTGATAAGGATTAGGAGTTATAATTTTATATCCAATATTATTATTATCTAAAATAATATAATCAGTACTTATTTTTTTAACTTTTCCATGTATGTATGCATACATTCTATCACCTACTCAATTTCAATATTATACCATATTTTTTCCATTAAAAAAACATATAGTGATAATTATTCAAAAACAAAATGGCTACTAACAGAGTTAGTAACCAATTCTAACTTAATCTCTCTTCTTAACAAAGATGAAATAATATGCTAATGGTAGAATTAAAGCCCCACCAATAAAATTACCAATCGTAACAGGAATAAGATTATTAATTATTCCTAAAATGGTGATATCATTTCCTGACTGTAAGATATATCCTAATGGTAAGATAAACATATTCGCAACACTATGTTCATATCCACATAGAACAAATAACATCACTGGATAAAAGGCAGTTAAGACTTTTCCACTAACGGTTTTAGCCGCAAATGACATATAAACAGCAATTGCAACCGCTATATTACAAAGAATACCTCTAGTCAAAGCTTCTATAAAACTAAGGCTAGTTTTATCCATACAAACCTTTATGATAAATGATTTGACTGAATCATTACTTGCCATATTACTTAAATAAATTAATAAAGCCAAAAATAGTGCCCCTATTAAATTACCAACATAAACTATACCTAAATTTTTTAAGACCTTTAAAAAGCAATATTTACGGTCTAAGAAACCCAAAAAAACTAAACAGTTACCGGTAAATAAATCAACACCAGTAATTATTATTATTACTAAGCCTACAGGGAAAACACAAGCTCCGATAAATTTACCTAATATAGCTCCACTAAAAGCACTACTAACTACAATATAACCATAATAGCCAAAAGCGATAAACATCCCAGCTAGTATTGCTGAAACTAAAGCAATGTTACTTCTTTTTGTTACCTTGGAAAGACCTATTTGACATGCTTCATTAGCTAATTCTTTGGGTGATAACATACAACTCTTCCTCTCTTAACTTATACTTACATACTAGATTATAGAGTATTGGTATTTCTTTTTCAATTATAAAAAAATAAAAAAGGCAAAAATGCCTATTTTATTCCTATTGCTTCTTCTTAATGGTCGTATTCTTCTTCACAAAATCGCGTAAATCCATTTTTATCTCTTTAATATTTTCATCAATAACCTCTTTACAGTCTTCAATATTTTTGTTTATTGGATATGGTGGAGTATACATTGGTTCTTGAAAATCCTTCATAGGAGTTTTATTGTAGGTATATTTTTCATACTTTTTACCTAGTCCTTCAATTAAAATTGGATCACAAAAAGCAGGTTTATCAAAAGATTCATTTTCCTTTGCATTACTAATCTGATATTGCGGAAGGGTAAAATCAGAACTTCTAGTAGTTTTATCTAAAGGTTGGATGGAAGGATTTCGATAAGGAAAATTTTCATAATAATATATAGGATTACTTTGATAACCTTGAGGAATGACATTTGGATAATTATTATATGGGTAATACTGTTGATAAGGAATGTTATAGTAATTATTATTGTAATTATTGTTGTAGTTATTATAATTATTGTCAATATCATTGTTATTATCGTCATTATCTATATTATCAGTTTTCTTTTCAATTTCTACTTCTTTAAAATCTTCCATTTTAGGATAATATTTCTCAATGTCTAAGAAATTCTCTTTTAATTCTTCACTAACAGGCTCTGATAAAACAGGAAGTCTAAGTTTCATTCCTGGAATTATGTATTCAATATTACTGATATGCCGATTCAATTTCTTTATTTCATCAATTGTTACATTATATTTACGGGCTATATCATGTATCCTTTCATTAACTTGAACAACATGGTACTTCACTTTATCACCTCTATACTTTTTACTAATAAAGTATATGTTTATAGGCGAAGAATGTTAACTTATGGCCAGATTTCCTTAAGTATTATTTCGTATGTGCTAATTGTATTTTTATAATCTAATGGCTCACAAGCTAAAGAGTTATAAATTAATATAATATATTGATAATAATCTGTAGTAACTTTATCACTATTATTTTCCGTTAAATCATACCATATTAATTCACTACTAAAAGGAGAATTATTTTGTTTTAAGTTAATTAAAGTAAATTTTTCTTGAAAGATATCTAAATCATTATGGACATATGAACTTTTGAGTATTTTTTTATGATAAATTATTTTTTCTTTATAGGTTAAACTTTCTAATATAAAACTTGCTTTATAAAAGGTCATAAGTGATAATACTCTATCTTTAACTGTGGATGCTTCATCATGGTTTAGATAATAAGCAAATGATTGATAATTATTACTTAATATATCACAATAACCATGTTTAACACCTAATTGGCTAAAGAAAGTATTTATAGAATATATATCTTTTAAAAACAAATAATTCTGATACATATATTTTTCTCTCTCTTGAAAATCCATCGTATCATAAAATTCATGATAATTGATAATATTTTTCTTTAAATGATTTAAAAGAGGATCACTATATGATTTATTTAAAATATCATTTATTTCTACCTTATTACTTGTATAATATTGATAAAAATACAATGCACTATCCAATGAATGTTCGATATCAATTCCATATACCGATATAGCCTTATCTTTTCCTACTTTTTGATTATATTGATATAGTTTTTTATAAAAGTGATATTCTTCTTTAGTATAAAAACTACTACCTTGATAAAAAGAAAAAACTAGTTTTAATAAATCTTCATTACCAGTATGAAGATATTCGTTAATTAAATAACCGCTACTAAAAGAGATTTCAGCTAGATATACATTTACTTCTTTTTTTTGATGTAAATAGGTTAAAAAAGCATATTTAATATTAGCATTTTCGTGAAAACCATGTAATTCAGAAACAATAAAAGCATCATGATTAGTTAAATCTTCTATACTTAATTCTATGGTATTTTTGGCGTTATTTTGTAAATATCGTGTTATTTCTGAATCTATTTCTTGGTAATCTTTTTTAAAAACAATAATAATAAAAAGCATGGTTAGTAAAACTATAAGTTG
>DATCKO010000130.1:0-4616 GCA_036562215.1 Haloplasmataceae bacterium
AAATAATATACCAAATGGAGCAAAAGTTAAATAACAATTATTTTAGTAATTATAGAGAAAAAATTCTTGACATCTTCTTAAAATTTTTATATTATAAAGGATGGTACATTTCCTTTCCACAAATTAAAACCCCGTTAATTATGGAAAAATGTCTATTAATTAGTTTTTTAATGCTAAATAGGAGGATACAAAATGATGCGTTCTACATTTATGGCAAATGCACAAAATATCGAACGTAAATGGTATGTAGTAGATGCTAATGGTAAAACTTTAGGAAGATTAGCAAGTGAAGTAGCATCATTATTACGTGGTAAACATAAACCAACATTTACACCACATGTTGATTGTGGCGATTATGTTATCGTGGTAAATGCCGAAAAAGTTGTATTAACAGGAAATAAATGGAATGATAAATTATATATACATCACTCAGGACATCCTGGTGGATTAAAGGTTAAACCTGCTAAAGAAATGGTTGCGACAAAACCTGAAAGAATGGTTGAACTTGCGATTACTGGTATGTTACCTAAAGGACGTTTAGGTAGACAAATTGGTAAGAAGTTATTCGTATATAGTGGAAATGAGCATCCACATGCTGCGCAAAAACCTGAAGTTTATGAACTTCAAGGCTAATAAAGGAGGAAGCAATATATGGACAAAGCACAATATTTAGGAACTGGTAGACGTAAAAGTTCTGTTGCTCGTGTTCGTCTTGTTCCTGGTACAGGTAAAATCGTAATTAATGGTCGCACCTTTGAAGACTATATTCCAAACCCAGCTACACGTCTAGATGTCTTACAACCACTCGTTTTAACAGAGAATGTAAGTAATTATGATGTGTTTGTCAATGTTAGTGGTGGTGGAGTTACTGGTCAAGCAGGTGCCATCCGTTTAGGAATAACTAGAGCATTATTAGAAGCAAATCCAGATTATAGACCTACATTGAAAAAAGTTGGCTTAATAACTCGTGATTCACGTGTTAAAGAACGTAAAAAATACGGTCTTAAAAAAGCTCGTCGTGCACCACAATTCTCAAAACGTTAATTTGTTATCAACAAGCGTCAGAATGGGAAACCAATCTGGCGCTTTTTATATTATAATTAGATTATCAGCGATTAACAGAGCTTATCTATAAATAGATTATTTATAATTTTAGTCAAGTAATAAATTCTCAAGGATGGGTACAAAAGGAAGCCTTTATTCCAATTAAACTATATAAATAAAATATGTTTAAGCAAAACATGTAATAAATCTTATTTTATTAAAATACAATTTATATTATGTAATACTTACATTTTTGTAACTTTATTTTCATTTTTGACAATGATATAATTTTAAATAATAAAAAATACTTATTCATTTTAGATTATAAGATAGATACTATAATGCTAATGTTTATTAAATATTCTGTAATAGGGAAGCTGGTTCAGAAACGGTCATTTTTTTGATATTAAGTAATGTTAAAAGTCCATACTATCTATTTACAGAGAATATCACAAGTTATTAACCGATAATTTTTGCTTATATTATTGATATATTTCATTATTTATAATCATATAAATGTATGAGGTGATGCATTTTGAAGAAAGGGCTAATTAGATTAGCATCAATTTTTTTCTTACTTCTGTTTAGTCTATTACTATTCAGTTGTAATAATGATAGTGAAAATAATAAGTCTAGTACAACAGAAACAATTAAGCCAAAACTGATGTTTTCAGAAACAACAATTGAACTTACTGTAGGAGAGGAATATATACTAAATCCAATTCAAGAAGGTAATATAACAAGTATTACTTATTCTGTGGAAAATCAGTCGATTATATCTTGTAGTAATCAAGGTGTTATTACCGCACTAAAAGCAGGTACTAGCAAACTTTATGTAGTAGCTAATGGAGATCAAAGTACCAAGGTCACTTTAACAATTACGGTTAAAGCTAATAATACTGGTATCGATGTAGGTGATGTTGAAGAAAATCGCTTAATCTATAATCAATTAATATCAAAAGTAAATAGTTTTTCTCAAAAGATCGATAATAGTAATTATCTAACATTTACTATTAAAGCTGATGTTGATGGTAATACTAGTAGCCAGACAATAAAAGCGATAAATAATCCTATTTATATAGAAACAAAAACAGATGCAGATACATATCCTATGATTATACAAGAAGAAGATGGAAAAATCTTTCAATATACATTTATTAATTCCAATAGTTTAGAACGTAGATATCTTGAATCTAAAGAAGAATTTATGAAAGATAATGATTATGAAATTGATACTCAATCTTTCTTAAGTTTTACATTTGATCCTAACAATGGTAATGCGAAAATGGTAGGAAATTCTTATGTTTTTACAGTCTTATATAAAGATGCTTTAGATGAGAATAGTAAAGAAATAATAGAATCTTTATATAATTTATTAGGAATACCAGTTACAAACTTATATAACTCAATAGTTGTAATTACTTATTCAATAAATGATAAGTCAATTTCATTTTCACTTAATTTAGAAATAGTGTTGCAAAGTTTTAAATATAAATCAAGAATGATTATGACATATGATATCTCAATTGACGAGTTTACTAAAATTGATTTGAGTGATCCAAAGTATCGATTATCTAAGCCGACATGTTTTGAAGAAGTAAGAGAAACTACTGACATAACTAAACCATATGTTTTAGAATCATATGCGAAGGATTATTTAAAAGTGACATTGGAAGAAGGTCAATATTATATAAGTGATGAAGAAAATAATGCATCTAATCTTATTATCGATATTTATGATTTAGATTTAAATAAAATACCATCAACATTTAATATATCATCAATTTATGTTCCTTTATTTAATACGACTTTTGTTATTCCAGAAACTAAAGAATATTATATAAAATTAGATAATAATATTAGTAGAGATAGAACAATTAGTTTCAATAAACTTGATTATGACACATATGTTGATATTAGAAATCCTAAAGTGTTGACTAATAATAATAGCGGTACAATAGAAGGATTATGGGACTTTGAATACTATGAATATAATGCTAGTGAAAAAACTATCTTAAAGATTACCAATACAGGAGAAAATATTGTAAGTGTCATTTGTACTATATATGGAGATGAGTATCAAAATTATAATATTCATGTCAATAATCATATCTATGTTAAAGTAGATAAAGGAATAAATAAATTTTACATAAATAGCAATACTACAAGCTCAATTACCTACTCACTTAATGTAGAAGTAATCGAAAATAATAATGGTACAGAGACTAATTACAATAATATGGATGTGATTACCACAGAGTATTCTGATAAATTGTATATGGCTGGTTATGGTATTAATGATAAATACTTGAAGTTAATAGTGGATAAAAAAGGTATGTTTTATTTTGATTATGAATGTATTGAACTAGGAATGAGTTTACAATTCGCAGTTACTAATAAAAATGGAGAAGGAGTTTTATCAGTAGGATATAATAAGTACCATTTAGATATAGGAGAATATATCGTTAGAATCACCAATAATAACCATGTGTTTGGTATTGGTAAAGTTAAGTATCGTTATTTGGATACGAGCGATAAATCTATTGAAGTAAATCTAAGTAAACAAGATTTAGCTAATATAAATAACAATGACTTTACTAATTTAAAAAATCAAAAAGTTCTTACAAGTCAAATTATAAAGTATTATTTTACATTATCGGAAGATTCAACAGTTTTGTATGATGAAAGATATATGTATATCTATGATTCAAATGATAATTTATTATCATTAACTCCACCATATTATACAAATCAAAATTATGGTTTGATAGAATTAAAGGCTGGTAGATATTATTTTACAACACCTAGTATGTACGGGGAGTCAGATATAACGTTAAAAATTGCGATTGTTGAGCAAGATAGAGATACTAAGCAAGATTTTACAAATATGACTAAATTACAACTAGGACAAACTATAAATGTTTCAAAAAATTGGTTATATGATAAAGAGTATTTCCAATTAGATATTAAGGAAAAGGGTAGATACTATTTATCAGGTGGTAGATTTTATATATTTGATGAAGATTTTAATCAAATAGAAACAGAAAATGAAGGTAATTTAAAGAAATTCAATTGTGAAATAGGTACTTATTATGTAATGTACATTTATGATAATAATAAAACTAGTAGTAGTATTTACTTTAACAAATCTAATTAAGGCTCATAATGAGCCTTTTTAACTTTTAACATTATCAACAATTATTAGTATCTTAAATGAAAATAGGGTTTCTAATAATCTATTATCTATATTGGGTAGTATCTAAAACTTTAAAAACAGAGAATCAATTCTTTGATACGAATTAATCTTAAAAAAATAAACCATAATAAGATTTGATAGAATGTCATAATATCAAATTTTGTTTGTTGATTGTCAGTATAGTAAATGATAAAATGTAATTCCTGATGGATAGGCAATCTAAATTATAATAATAGTTGTTGACATAAGGAATAAAGAGTGCTATAATCAGTAACTGTCGTGCAAAGAACACACGACAAAAAGTCAATGAAATTAATTGACAAAATGGCGCTAATTTGATATTATAAATGAGCGTGATTTAAGAAGTAGATCTTTG
>DATCKO010000133.1:0-5065 GCA_036562215.1 Haloplasmataceae bacterium
CTTCGCATTAAATAAAGCCTCTTTTTCACTTAGACCACTAACAATCACATATGCATAGCGATTTCCCATTGTTACGGGAGGATATATTAATTGACCCCTTCTTGGTTTTATAAAAACTGATATGACCCCCGGACTATTTTGGGCTTCAATTCTTCCTGTTACCTTTAACACTTTACCAATAATATTACATATTAAATATTGAACATTAATAAATAATTGAAATCGAGGAGTGATATTTATCTCTTCTTTAAGTGCTAATTTTAGCGTTTCTTCAACTAAATTGATACCTAGTCCATAACGAATCAACTCATTCATCGCTCCACCAGAAATGCGCGGATTTATCTCAATTAGTTTCCAACTATTATTTACATACCGCATCTCTAAATGACAAGAACCATTTTCCATACCGTGATATTTAATAATGTCATTTATGGCTTTTACTAAAGATGAGTTCATGTCTTTAGGTAAATCATGTACCAACTTATATCCAATAATTATTGAGTGACCATTATAGATATAGACCTCTTGTTCAATAATAGCGATAATATATACTTTACTATTTTCGACTAAAGTTTCGATTAAATACTGTGGTCCTTGTACATATTGTTCAACAATAACTTGATGAGGATGTTTACTTAATAATATCTCCATACAGGAGGTAAATTCTTCGACTGTGTTTACTAAATAAACATCTTTTGAACCAGTAGAAATAGGATTCTTAATAACTAATGGTAACCTTTTTTTTACCTCCAAATAGTCAATCTCTCCTAAACTATCCACTATCTTAAACCAAGGAACATAGGGAGTATTTTTTAAGCACAGTCGCGATAACATCTTATTCTGCATTTTAAAAATCGCATTTGTACTAAATGATTTAAGTCCAAACTCACCAGCTAATAGACTTGCCATATAACAATAAGTATCTATAAAAGATACAATTGCGACTACTTCGATACCTTTATCATGTAATTTTATGATTTGTACTTTTAATTCCTGAAAATCATCGAGATTGCAGAAAATCATGTCTGTAATTTCCGAAAAAGATGATCTATTTTTAATATGATTAATACGATTGGTAAAAAGTATCACAAGATATCCTAAACGCTTCGCTGCGATTAATGCCTCCCTACTAGAACCTGAAAATTGCGTACCTAAGAAGACAATTGCTTTCATTTAACCACGACTCTTAGCTAAATACATAGCATAATGGATAGAATTTTTGACGACATCAAGTTCAAGGTAGAAGGTAGGTGGACATCCGGGACGCCAATTTACCTCATAAATCCATATTTTATGGGATTCATCTAGACCAACATCAATGCCTAATTCATCAATAGTTTCATTGTAATATTTCTTTTGTAATTCATCCATCTTATGTGCTAATCTTAACGCAAATTGCTCAAGATATTGCTTAATATCAAAATACTTATCGCCAAATTCTTGTTTTAAAAAGGGTTCAAGATAATTTGTTGAACCTCCACTATTAATATTGGAAATTATACTACCAGATGGCCCAATCCTTGGATAAATAGCGGTAATAACCCATTTGCCTTCGCCATTTTTTTGCGTATGTAAGCGAAAATCATATGCATTACCATTTTTAGTTTGACTTCTAATATATGGTTGAACTAGATACTGTTCTTCGCTTAACCGTGCTTTAATAAAATTAATTAACTCAGTTTCGTTCAAATAATGTTTCTGACTATTAATAAGAAGTAAGTAATCATCTTTATTTTTTTCTATAAAGAAGATGTTTTGACCCTTATGTCCATTCACTGGTTTAAAAACGATTTTCTTATATTTAAGTAAATATTGCATAAACGATGTTAATGAAAGAATAACATGTGAGGGAATAAGGTAATCACTAAAAGTGCCATCGACTTTTAAACGATAATAAACAGCTTGCTTATTACCTATAGAATTAGTAGTGAAAGGTATTATTTTCCTTAACCCATCGATGACCACTTGCTGTTTTTTTAGTTTAATTGGACTACCAGCATTATATATTACATCAGGGAAACGAGATTTGACTTCTTTCCATTCACCGTCGTGATATTGATATCCATATATAACTTTTTCAGCAAAATCAACAGCTTTAGGAGAAAAGAATAGGAGTTCTGCTCCTTCTAAACGAGCAACAGCCGCATAAGCATAAGCTTTGATTACTGATTTTGGATGTTTCCTATGATGTAACATGCCGATGAGTATCATTTATCATCCCTCCTACAACTAATAAACTATTATATTTTATGGAGATTAAATAAACATGAAGATGACTTATATCTTATATTAAACAAATATAGTCTTATAAATCATAAAAAAAAGACCTATTAAGGTCTAGTTATTCTTATAACGAATCATTTTCACGGCTTTAGGTACAATAGTTACTTCAATAGGGGTCTTTAGTTCATAAATCTCTCCATCCATACCACAGGATAGAATATCGGTATCACTATCAACTACAAAATGTCTTTTACTCATAAAACTAACGAGTTTTTTAAATCGATAGTGTTTTCCAGAAAACACTGAAGGAAAAAGTGTCAATAGTTTAAAGCGATTCATCTTAACTACTGTACACAAATCAAGAATTCCATCATTAATTTCCGCAAAGGGATTTATTTTCATGCCACCACCATAATATTTACCATTATGAATTGTAGCTAAGTAAAGTCTTTGCTTATTATCATTTATTGTTAAAGACTGACATTTATATGTTATTAAAGTTCTTATTAATGCCAAAACATAAGCTAAGCCACCACTTGCATAACGCTTAAATTTTAAAGATTGCTTTAGAACCTCTACATCAAACCCAAAACTAATATAATTGACAAAATAACGCTCCCCAACTTTACCAACATCGATTTCAACACTATCATTATTCTCTATCATCTTAAATACTTTATCAATTTTTTTGGGTAAATTATTGACCCGAGCAAAATCATTACCTGAACCAAAAGGAATGACACCAAAAAAAACATCAAGTCCGATAACAGCATTCAAAACTTCATGAGCTGTTCCATCACCACCAACAGCGAAAACATGGGTAATGTTATTTTCTATAATTATTTTTCTTAAATCATTGGCGTATTGGTATGGTTGAGTTTCATAGATTATGTAATTATACTTATGTTCTCTTAACAACAGGGCGAGTTGATTCATTTTGACTTTAGCTTTATTTTTTCCAGAAACGGGGTTTACCGCAAATAAATATTTCATAGTGCATACCTCTTTATTTATTTGTCTATTGACTATTATACAAAAAATATCGAATAATGTAAATTTTTTTTCGTTAAATTAGGTTGTATTCCTATGCAACTAGTCAAATGATACATAGACTAAAATATAAAAAAAATTAAAACGGGAGGTCAAAGATGAGTAATCCTTATAGATTTCAAAAAGAAGAGCGCTTTTTACCATTTTTAGCTGGTATAGCCCTTACTGCACCATTCTGGGCTTTTGGACGACGTTGTTGTTCATTTTATCCTTACCCGCTACCAACTCCTTTCCCTTATCCTTATCCATTACCTACACCATATACATTTAATACCTATCAAGGTCAAGTAGGGTCACCTTACAGTTTTTATTATGGAAGTCCATTTATATACTAAACCCGTAATATTTGCTTAAGTAAAATATAAAAAACATATATGAATAGGTTAATCATATATGTTTTTATGTTTAAGCATCTTTTAATATAAAAGATATTTCTTTAATAGCTCTTTTAGCATTTTCTTTAGCTTCTACTTGTGAATCTCCGGTAGCTAAAACATATGCATAACGGTTTCCCAACGATTTAGGAGGACTTAAGAAATTACCTTTTCGAGGTTTTATATATACTTTTAAGACTCCTTTATGTTTTATAGCTCGTTTTTTGCCAGTTACCTTTTCCAAAATGCCTTCTTTATCAATAGTAACGTATTGAATAAAAACCTCCTTTTTAAATTTAGGAATTATATCAGGTCTTTCATTTAAAGAATGTTTGATAATCTCTTTTACAAAATCAATGCCATAAGCTGCTTTAACTAACTGATTCATACCTCCACCTGAGATACGTGGATTAATTTCAATTAACTTCCAAATTCCCTCATTATATCTTAACTCTAAATGGCATGAACCATTTCTTAAACCATGCAAGCGAATAATATGCTCTACAACCTTTTCTAATTGCTGATAAAACTCTTTATCTGGCTCAATTATTACCGAGTACCCTGTGACAATAAAATGCTGATTAATGAATTCAATTTCTTGTTCAATAATCGCAATGATGTGAACCTTATCTTTAATCACCAATGTTTCTACTAAATACTGTTTTCCTGGTAGATACTTTTCGAGAATAAATGATTGATGAGGATTTTGTGAACGTAGTATTATTAGTTTTTCACTAAATTCTGCATAATTATCAACCTTATAGACATCTTTAGAACCAGTAGAGCGAGGTGATTTTAAGACTGCAGGTAAAAAATCATTAACCTTTTGCCTATTATAAGCCATATTAGGTGGGATAATCATATAATCAGGAACATAATCAGTGTTTCTTAAGCACTCTCGTGAAAGTAATTTATTTTCAATATTATGAACACCGTTAGTCGTAAAATGATTAACTTTGAAGATGTCACCAAGTATACAAGCTGTATGAACATATGAATCTACAAAACTTACAATACCTCTAATCACAAAAGCTTTTAACATTAAACTTTGTATAATGGTTTTTAAAGTTTTAAGATTGTTTAAGTCACAATAAATCATATGATGAACATCGGTATATTCTTCACGTTGCTCGATTTGCTTTTTATTATTAGTTAAGAGAATCGTAAAAAATCCTAGATCTTTAGCCGCTTTAATTGCTTCTCGACTAGAACCTGATTTTTGAGTTCCGATAAAGATTATGGCTTTCATTTTTTCTGTCCATCATTAGTTATTATATAATTACCAATAATTCTTTTTACTTTATTATCTATCATTGATGTTTTAAACAATATAAACACATCAGGTCTTAAGAGACTTCTAATCGTATCATCTAAAACTTCAAAAGATTCGCAGTGAATAACATGTCTAGGATTCATAC
>DATCKO010000186.1:0-3231 GCA_036562215.1 Haloplasmataceae bacterium
CTTAAATATGGACCAGAATTAAATGAGAATAGATATGATGTAAAAGGCCATAAAACTAAAACTATGGCAATGATATTTACTACTTTGAGGGTTATAAAGATTTTATACTTCTTTTCATCTAGTTTCTTTTTCACAAATGATAAGGGATAGAATATTACAAAGAATAAACTAAAGGTAGCTAAAATACTAGAATAGATAATTACATGATTAGTAGTTAACCAGTAATGATTTTTTTCGGAGTTCCAGAAGAAACCAGTATACTGTTCCCAATTGATACTTTTTATTTGATCCCAAAAGTATCCACAATACATATAAAGGTTAGGAACAAATGATTTAAAGAAGACCTTAAAATATACCATTGGACCATATTGTGTCTTTAGTCTAATAAAGATATCTAAAATACTATTTTCCATACGTGGTTCATTTTTCATAATGCCTAAGTATGTAGGAAATAAGAAAAAGGCAGCCATACCTAATCCTAACATATAGAAGGCGATACTTTTACCAATAAAAATAAGAGTTTTTTTATAAGGCGTAAAGGTTAATAAGTTTTTCATCGTAAAAAAAGTAAAGATAGCTCTTCCTAATAAGGAGATAGCCATAAATAAAGATAGATTCCAAGCCCAATAATAATTAAATAAAAAGACTTGAAAAAACACTAAGGAGAAGACAAGGAAATTATTTTTTTGAAACATCAACTCTATCGCTATGAGTATTAAAGGAATATAAATAATTAAACCGGAGTAGGAAGCAAAAACATTTTGCGCAAAGAATAAATCCGCTGTACCATATAATACAGATACAAGTAAGATGGTTTTGTGATCTAATTTATATAGTTTAAGTAAATAACTAAAACAAGCTGTACCTAATAGAACTTTAAATAAAAAAGATAACCACATTAGTTGACTATATGATAAAAAAGGAAATAAAAAATATGGTAGAAGTGTTATATCTAGAGGTATATAATAAAAATTAGCAAAGTAATCATAACCTAAACCATTTTTAAAATCCCAAGAGGAAAAATCAAAATTCATTAATCGATTACGAAAATCAAAGATAATAGTAGAAAATTGATAAACATAATCTAGTTGAAAGAAGATAGCTTCATTAAAAAACAAGGAAGCGATAGTAAAAGGTAAATAAAAAAGAAAAACATATAGTACACTTAACTTCAAAGTTTTAGAAAAAGTTGATGTATTGGCAAAATAATTATAGATAGATTTAGCATGATGATTAAACTTCAGTCTTAATTCTGTATTATCCATGTTACACCTCGATATATGATTTAATTTATTATATCATTGATAAAAAAGGTAGTAAAGGTTATTAAGAAAGAAAATAATAGGGTATAAAAGACAAGAAAAATATGATATAATTATTTATATTTTTGGAGATGATGGAAATATGAAAGAGAAATTATCAATAGTTGTACCATGTTATAACGAAGAAAAAATGGTGCCAATTTTTTTTAAGGAATTAACTGAATATTTGTCCTTATTAACAGAGTATGATTGTGAAATCATCTTTATTAACGATGGCTCTAAGGATAATACATGGAAGGAAATAACTTTAATCAGCGACACTGATAAAAGAGTTAGAGGATTTAGTTTTTCTCGTAATTTTGGTAAAGAAGCAGCGATGTTAGCTGGCCTAAATCAAGCCCAAGGGGATTATGTTGTGGTAATGGATTGTGATTTACAACATCCACCTAAATTACTTCATGAAATGTTGCGATTAATCAAGGAAGAAGGATATGATGCTGTTGGAGCATATCGTTTAGGTAGAGGAAAAGATAAGAGTGAATCTTTTTTTAGGGTTATGTATTCGAAAATGTTTTATCTTTTCATTAATAAGATGAGTATAATTAAGATTAAAGAAAATGCTACGGATTTTAGAATGATGAAACGAAAAGTAGTCAACTCTATTTTACAATTACAAGAGTATAATCGCTTTTCTAAAGGTTTATTTGAATGGGTAGGATTTAAAACGACTTATATAGGATACGAAAATGTCAATCGTGTTGCTGGTAGAAGTTCATGGAATTTTTTCAAATTATTGAATTACGCTACAGAAGGAATAACCTCATTTTCTACAGTACCACTAAAACTTTCAAGTTATTTAGGGGTATTTTGTGCCTTGTTCTCTTTTTTATATTTAGTTTATATCATTTTGGACCGTATTATCAATGGAACTGAAGTTTCTGGATGGGCTACTATTGTATCACTAATTCTATTTATTGGTGGAATAACCTTGATTTCTTTAGGACTGTTAGGTGAATATATTGGTCGCATATATAATGAGGTTAAAAAGCGACCAATATACATCATAGATGAAACTACTAATAATATAGAAGGTGATAATAATGAGTAAACCAATTGAAATAAGTTTAATTGGTGATACAGAGATTATTGCCCATAGAGGATTAAGTGGTTTAGCTCCAGAAAATACTAAAGAAGCGTTTATTTTAGCAGGAGAACATGGTTATTATGGAACGGAATGTGATATCCATTTCACTAAAGATAAAAAAATGGTAGTCTTTCATGATCATTCTTTAGAAAGAATGACAGGAAGAAAATTACTAATAAAAGAACTATTTAGTGATGATATAAAGCAATTAATGATTAATTCTGGTAATGGTATAATGCACTATAAAAATGTTCAAATACCTTTTTTAGAAGAGTATTTAGATATATGTATAAAATATAATATGGTACCAATTATTGAAGTTAAATCCGTTCATGAATTACAAGACTTGGATTTTCTAATAGATTTACTAAAAGAAAAAGCATTATTAGATGTTAGCCATATTATTTCTTTTCACTTAGAGTTTTTAATATACTTAAGAGATAAAGTAAGAGATTTAATAATTTACTATTTAGTTGATAGTATTAAAGAAAATGATATAAATATCTGTAAAACTTATGGTTTTAACATTGATGCTAATGGAAAATATTTAACTAAGGATCATATTATCAATTGTCATAAGCATCAAATTAAAGTAAACACTTACACCGTAGATGATGTTCAATTAGCGAAAACTTTCAATGAAGCACAGATTGATTATATAACTAGTAATATACTAAAAAAGAGAGTAGAATAAAACTCTCTTTTTTTTCATATAATAAATATTTCTTTATTATCGGGACTAAAAAATTTTATAACATAACATATCTCTTTTTGGTAATTAATTGGATTAATATTTAGCTTTTCAACTAGAGTATAGCGATATAA
>DATCKO010000103.1:0-2941 GCA_036562215.1 Haloplasmataceae bacterium
ATTCCCTTCTGTTCCCTTTATTGGTGAATAAGTTAAGTCTAAAACTGATATATTAATACTTTTACAAAAGGTAATTAAATCCTTAATAACATTTATATGAATTAATTTATCTCTTACAATACCTTTATTTCCTACTAACTCTTTTCCAGCTTCAAACTGTGGTTTTATCAAAGCAACTATATCTCCATTTTTTTTAAGAATATTTTTTAAGACTGGTAAAATCAATCTTAAGGAGATAAAAGATACATCGATTGTCGCAAACTCAGGAATTCCTTTTGTAAATAAAGCACTAGTTGCATAGCGAAAATTACATCGTTCAATGCACACAACTTGACTATGAGAGCGTAATTTCCAATCTAATTGATTATATCCAACGTCTAAGGCATAGACTAGTTTAGCTCCATTTTGCAAAGCACAATCAGTAAAACCACCAGTAGATGCACCAATGTCAAGAACAATTTTTCCTTGTAAATCGATATTAAAAGTTTTTAAAGCCTTTTCTAATTTATATCCCCCTCTTGAAACATAAGGACAAACTTCACCTTTAACAATTATTTCTTTAGTAACATCGACTTTTTCTCCAGGTTTTAGTATTCTTTCTTGGTCAACATATACTAAACCTGCCATAATACACCGTTTAGCCTTTTCTCTAGTAGCAAAATAACCCCTATTTACAAGTAACACATCAATTCTTTCTTTACTCATATTTAATCCTCATAATATTGTTTACTAACTTAACTAAAGACTCTTCATCTAGATTAAAATCTTTGTAAATATATTTATTGTGACCTTGAGGAACAAATTGATCATCAATGGCTACGCTGTATATTAAATTAGATAAACATTTATTTTTTTGGGCAAATTCTAATATAGCACTGTTTAGTCCACCGATTTTTATCGCTTCTTCAAATACAATAATCGGTTTATTATCTAAAAGCAACTCTTGTAATAATTTTTCATCAAGTGGTTTTATAAAACGCGCATTGATGATTTTGGCATTAATGTTATGTCTATTACATATATCATCAAGGTAATAGAGGCTTGGGCCATAACTTATAAAAATGATATCATTACCATCTCTAATTTGTGTCCAAGTTCCAACTTTAATTAATTCAAATTGATGATTATCTAAACCTATGGTACTTGTAACACCTCTAGGATAACGAATAAAGGTAAGCTTTTTAAGATGAAATGCTGTATATAGTAGGTTAAATGCTTCCTTAGCATCTTTTGGCATCATTATGTAGGTATTAGGAATAGGTCTTAAAAAAGATATATCAAAAATTCCTTGATGTGTATCACCATCACCATCGACTAATCCAGCTCGGTCTATACCAACTACTACTGGTAAGTCTTGTCGAGCAAGATCATGATTTACTTGGTCGTAAGCTCTTTGTAGGAATGTCGAGTATATGGATACGAAGGGATGCATATTATTTTTGGCTAAAGCCCCAGCAAAAGTAATAGCATGTTCTTCAGCAATTCCCACATCAATGAGTCTGTCGGGAAACTCTTCTTCAAATGCTTGTAAACAAGAACCGTTTTTCATGGCTGGTGTAATAACCACAATTTTATCATCTTGCTTAGCTAGTCTTATTAAAGCTTTATTTATTATGCTGCTCCAACTATCAGTATCTATCGCTAATTCTTTTAAAGGTTTTCCCGTAGTAACATCAAATGGACCAACACCATGCCAATTACCTTCTTTATCATTTTCTGCGTATTGATATCCTTTACCTTTTTTGGTTATAACATGAATCAGAACAGGTTTTTCAATCATCTTAACATTTGTTAAGGAATGAATTAAAGTTGGTAAGTTGTGTCCATCAATTGGTCCATAATATTCAAAACCCATTTCTTCAAAAATATTATTCTTTAAGAAAAAGGATTTAATACTATCCCTTATGCGTTTCGCAAAATTGTAAATATGTCTTTCTTTATTAATAATGTTAATATAGACTTTTTTCATTTTATGGTATTTTCTACTTAAACGCATCCGATTTAACATTTTTGTAATAGCCCCTACATTTTCTGAGATGGACATTTCATTATCATTTAAGATAATAATGATTTTTTTATTAGTCTGTCCAATATGATTTAAAGCTTCAAAGGCCATACCACCAGTTAAAGATGCATCTCCAATTACCGCTACAACATTATAGTCTTCATTAAGATAATCACGAGCATAAGCAAAACCACAAGCAGCTGATAGAGATGTAGAACTATGTCCTGTTTCCCATACATCGTGTATGCTTTCTGAACATTTAGGGAATCCACTTAAACCATTATATTGTCGTAAGGTATCAAAGTATTTTGCTCTTCCTGTTAAAATCTTATGTACATAGGACTGATGTCCTACATCAAAAATAATCTTATCTTTAGGACTGTTAAATACTTTATGTATAGCTACTGTTAACTCTACCACTCCTAAATTAGGAGCTAAATGACCACCAGTTTTTGCCACACTAGTAACTAAAAAATTTCTAATCTCTTCACATAATTTTTCTAATTCTGAGTTCGATAAATTTTTTAAAAATTCAGGATTTTCTATTTCTAATAAATTCTGCATAACATCACATCTTCCTAATTATCATTATTTATTTCTATTAATGATAAGTGCAAACAGTTCTTCTATTAGATTAGACTCCACATCTAATTTTCTTAATAATGATAAAGCTTTATGATAATGTTTATTAAGTTCTTCATTTGCCTTTTCTATACCTAATAAACAGATATAAGTTATTTTATTATTCTTTTCATCTCTTTTTGTGGCTTTTCCCATTATGTCTTTATCACCTACGACATCTAATAGGTCATCTTTAATCTGAAAAGCCATACCAATATGATAACCAATTTCCTTAAGAGTTTCTCTAGTTTCGCTATTTTTTTTCGAAATAATAGCGGGAGCTACTAGAGAAAATTCTAATAACTTACCCGTTTT
>DATCKO010000128.1:0-7034 GCA_036562215.1 Haloplasmataceae bacterium
AAGGAGATGAATGTTTGTGTCATAGTACTACTGATATTATCAACATCATTAGTAATCCGGACGATTAAATCTCCATCACGATTTTTATCAAAGAAACTAATAGCGAGGTTTTGAAGCTTAGAGAAAATGTGTTTTCGCATATTCTTTAAAGTTCGTTGACTAACACCAATCATTATAAAAGAACTAAAAAAAGTCGCTATGATTTCAAATAAGAAAAGAAATGCTAGGGTACATATGAAAAAGATAAATCCAATTGGTAAGCCAGTTTGCTTAAAGAAATTGAGAAGATAATTATTGATATCTTTTCCAATAATATAATAGTCAATGATAATTTGCTTAATTTGCTCTTCTCCAAGGGAAAGGAGAATCGCAATAAGTAAAAAGAAAATGACGAAAATAATTCCTTTTTTTTCTGGTTTTAAATATTTTAAAATACGTAAGGTAGTTTTAAGTCCTTGCTCCGGTTTTTCATTTCTTTTGCGGAAAGTGGAACGTTTATATAGTTCAATTCGCGATTTCCGAGGTGTATTATCACTCATTTTCATCCCCCCCCATCTGTGAAGCATAGATTTCTTGATACAGTTTATTACTTTGTATTAATTCTTCATGTTTCCCAAAACCCGTGATTCTTCCATCTTCAAGAATCATGATTTTATCAGCATTGATGACGGAGCGAATTCTTTGAGCAACGATAATGGTTGTGCAATCTTTAACATTTTGTTCTAAGGAATTTAAGATTTTTTGTTCTGTTGACATATCAACTGCACTTGTACTATCATCAAATATCAAAATTCGTGGTTTAGTTAGTAAAGAACGTGACATGCTAATTCGTTGTTTTTGACCACCGGATAAGTTTATTCCTCGTTCACCTAATATGGTATTATATCCATCACTAAAAGACATGATAAAATCATAAGCACAAGCATTTTTGCTCACATACTCAACATCTTCTTCGGTAGCATCCATATCTCCAAATTTGATATTATCTTCAATTGTACCTGCAAAAAGTAACGCTTTTTGCATTACGGTACTTATTTGCCTACGAAGAGTATATAAATCATAATCTTTAACATTTATATCATCTATTAAGACTTCTCCCTCAAGAACATCATAGAAACGTGGTATAAGACTAATTAGAGTGGTTTTACCAGAACCTGTAGTCCCGAGAATACCTAATTTTTCTCCTGGCTCTAAAACGAAGGAGATATTGTGGAGTGTAGGTTTTTGACCTTTGTATGCAAAGGTTACATTACGAAATTCAATTTTTCCATTAATAGTTTTATTAGTGATGGCATCTTCTTTTTGTACTAATTCAGAATCAATCGCAAATAACTCTGCTAAACGATTTACTGAAGAAATGGCTCTTGGAAGCATGCTAATTAACTCGACAATCATATTAAGAGCCATGGTTATTTGTCCCAAATAGCCTAAGAAAGATACAATTTTTCCTGAGTCATATTTACCGAGTATAACATCAGTTCCACCAATATATAGGACAGCCACAATACATAAGTTCATGATGAGCGTAAAAATTGGTCTATTGAATGAACTGATGACGCTCGCGCTAATTGTGGTATCTTGAAGATCTTGAATATATTTATCAAAGATTTCATTAGCATATTGGCTACGATTAAAAGCTTTGACAACACGAATGTTTTCTAAGTTCTCTTGTGTATAACTATTTATATTTTCTAGTTTTTCTTGAACTCCACGATATTTAGGATAAGATTTTTTTACAATAAAAAAATTAGCGAAAAAAATCACTGGTATAGCTACTATTAAAGTAATGGCTAGTCTAGGGCTAAGAGTAATAATCATAAAAATAGCCCCAAATAGTAAATATGGTGCTCTAAAAGGGCCTCTTAATAAACTCCTTGTCACCATACGCAACATATTGGTATCTGAAGTTACACGTGTTATAACCTTACCAATTTCATACTCATCTAAATTGGTAAAAGACATTCTTAGTGATTTTTTAAAGGTTTCAATTCGTAAATCATTAGACATTTCATTACTAGCTTTATTGGCAAAGTAATGGCTCAAAAAAGCAAAAATACAACTTAAGAGTGTATATAAAAGCATTGTTAAACTCATGTATATTACTTGTTTTAAGTCTTTATTATTAATCCCAATATTAATCATATCTCCAGATGTCTTCGGAATTAACAATAAAAAGGTTACTTCACCTACTAATAAAAGAGGTGCTAATATGGCACTAAACCAATAGGGTTTTAGATAACTATAAATTTTAATAAAGTTCTTCATACCACTTCTCCTACTTTGTTAATTATTTTCTTTATTATCTTCTTCCTTTTCATCTTTCGTTGTATTATTTTCTAAAATATTTAGTGAGCTATTTCCATAATTGATAATACCTTTATTTTTATGCATTAACACTCTAATGATTACATAAGTAATTAAGATAATGATTAGTATAGGAATTATCACAATAAAAACATATAGGATGTTTTGCATATTTAGCCCTTCTTTCAAAATTAATAAAAAACTATTCACTCTAAATTATAACATTTATAACTTTAAATGAAAATAATAAAAAAATAGGTCTTTTTATGGTATAATTTAGTGTGATGAAAAGTTTAGGAAGTGGTTATGTGAATAATAAGTTTCGAATTTTACTACAACAATTACAACTTTCGCCAAATGATAAGTTTTTGGGGTGTGAATTAAACCAAATCGAAATTGATAAAACCCAAGGCTTTTATCATTTTTATTTTACTATGCCGCAAATTTTAGACATAGAATGGTGTACAACATTTTATTCCCAATTAATAAAACGCTTTTTAAATGTTCATGGTATTAAGAAAGTATATTTTTCTACAACCTTAAAAAATTCTACAGCTAATATAATAGATTATTTTCCTGTTGTAATAGACCTCTTATGTATATATGATAGTTCGTTTATTGTTTTGAAGGATTATGAAATTAAATCTTGTGATAATGAATTATATATTGATATTAAAACTGCACAAGAACAAAAACTCTTAGAGGCCAAATTTAAGCAAGCTATTGAAAAAATGTACGCTGATTTAGGATTACAAGTGATATTTAATGTTCGATTGAATGAATTTGGTCGATCTACCATCGAGGAGTTAGATGAACTTAAGAAAGCACAGGATATGCTTTTTCAAAAACAATTAAATGAAGCTATACCAAAAGAAAAGCCAAAAGTTATTGAAAACCCATATAAAGGTAAGTTTTTATGTAGTGAGAAAGTTATTGGTTATCCAATAAAGGGTAGTAGCGAAGCTATTAGTAATATTCCTTTAACTCAAGAAGACTTGCATAATGCGAAAATTGAATATATTATCGAAGGAACAATATTTGAATGTGAGACACGTTTAACTAGTAAAGGGACACATATGATAGAGTTTGCGATTACTGATAATACAGATTCAATTATGGTTAAAGCGTTTGTCAAAAATGAAGAGGATTTACCTATATATGAAGCTGTCTTTAAGTTAGGTAATTATATTAAATTAAAAGGCAATCCAAAATATGATGATTATAAAAAAGAAGTTATCTTATTTGCTCAGGGAGCAGAAGTAATTGATAGGCAAAATCCAGAAGAAAAACACATCGATTTAGGATTTGAAAATGAAAGAAGAATTGAACTACATCTTCATAGTAATATGTCTAATATGGATAGTGTAGTATCAATTACCGACTATGTAAAACGAGCCCTTGAATATCAGCATGAAGCAATTGCCTTAACTGATCATTATGGAGTATATGCTTTTCCAGAATTTTATCAAGCAGTTAAGGGGAAGAATATCAAAGCCTTGTATGGTGTGGAAGTATCACTAGTTGATGATCAAGCTAAAATTGCCTGGAATGAAAAAGATATTGATTTAAGTACAGCCACATATGTCATACTCGATATAGAAACGACAGGCTTATCTGTAAATTTTGATGATATTATAGAAATATCGGCGATTAAAATGCAAAACAATCTCGAGATTGCTAGTTTTAGTGAGTTTTGTAATCCCCATCGTAAGTTAAGTCAATTTACTACTAATTTTACCAAGATTACTGATAGTGATTTAGTTTCCGCTCGAGAAATACCTGATGTATTACAAGATTTTAAGGAATTTTGTGGGGATGCTATCTTAGTAGCTCATAATGCTGATTTTGATATTTCTCATATTAAACATGCTTATGATAAATATGGCTTAGGTGAGTGCAATAATCCTGTTATTGATACTCTAGAGTATGCTCGTAATCGCTATGGAAATGAGTTAAAAACCTTTAACCTTAAGTCTTTAAGCAAATTGCTTAAGGTAAACTTAGTTCAACATCATAGAGCAATTTATGATACAAAAGCCTTAGCAGATATTTTTATAGAATTATTAAAAGATATGGATAAATTAGGAATCAAAAAGCATAATGAAATTAATAGTCTCGTTAGTCAAAATGAAGCATATAAGTATCAAATTCCTAAACATGTCACGCTTATTGCCCGTAATGAAGCAGGATTAAAAAATATCTTTAAAATTGTTTCCCAAGCTCATACTGTTTTTTTCCATAAAGAACCACGAGTCACACGCTCATTCTTAATGAATCATCGAGATAATATTCTTGTTGGAAGTGCTTGTTGCAATGGAGAAGTATTTTTAACTGCTTATGAGAAAAGTTATCAGGATTTAAAAGAAGTAGCTAAATTTTATGATTATCTAGAAGTACAACCTCCTGAAGTCTATCAACATCTAGTTGATAAAAGTGGTGATGAAAAGACCAAAGAATATATAATTGATACTATAAAAGCTATCATTCGTGTTGGTAATGAGTTAAGAATTCCCGTTGTAGCTACGGGTGATGTTCATCATTTAACTCGAGATGATAAAATTTATCGGGAAATATACATCGATACCCCACAAGTGGGTAATGGATTACATCCATTATCGGACCCAGATATTAAGGAAATACCATCAATGCATTTTCGAACGACTAAAGAAATGATGGAAGATTTCTCCTTTTTATCAGTAGATCTTGCCAAAGAGATCGTCATTGATAATCCTAAAAAAATCGCTAGTATGGTAGAGAATATCCAAGTTATTAAAGATAAATTATTTACACCTAGCGATGACTTCCTAAAAGATAAAGGTATACCAAGTATTGATGAAGAACTTAAAAATCGATGTTATTTAAGAGCTAAAGAGTTGTATGGAGAAAACTTACCACCATTAGTTCAAGATCGTTTAGAGAAAGAACTTAATAGTATAATTAAACATGGATTTGGAGTTATTTATTATATCTCCCATATGTTAGTAAAGAAATCTCTTGATGATGGTTATGTTGTTGGTTCTAGAGGTTCTGTAGGAAGTAGTTTGGTAGCTACTTTAATGGATATAACGGAAGTTAATCCTTTATCACCGCATTATCGATGCCCACATTGTAAGTTTAGTTCTTTTAAGATGACTGAGGAAGATAAACGTAAATATTCTCTTCATGAAAATGAGATAGAATTACAGAAATTCTTAGAAAAGGTTGATTCAGGATTTGATTTACCAGATATGAATTGTCCTGTATGTGGGTCAAAGTTACAAAAAGATGGTCATGATATACCATTTGAAACTTTTTTAGGTTTTGAAGGGGACAAGGTACCAGATATTGACCTCAATTTCTCTGGTGAATATCAAGCAAGAGCCCATCAGTATTGTCAAGAAGTATTTGGCTATGATAATGCTTTTAGAGCAGGAACGATAGGTACTGTAGCGGAAAAAACAGCTTTTGGATTTGTACGTGGTTATTTTGAAAGAAGAGGAATAATAAAACGAGAACCAGAGATTAGAAGAATAGCCGCTAATTGTCAAGGCGTAAAAAGGACTACTGGACAACATCCAGGAGGAATTATAGTTGTTCCATCGTACATGGATATATATGATGTAACTCCAATTCAATATCCTGCTGATAATTCTGATAATTCATTCCGTACTACCCATTTTGACTTTAACTCCATTCATGATAATTTACTAAAATTAGATATTCTTGGTCATGATGACCCAACTATGTTACGTTATTTACAAGACCTAACAGGAATTCCACCTAAAGAAGTACCTGTAGATGATCCAAAAGTATATCAGCTATTTTATTCTACCGAATCTATTGGGGTTAAACCAGAAAGGATCTTATCTAATACAGGTAGTTATGGGATTCCAGAGTTTGGAACCATGTTTGTTCGTAAAATGTTAGAGGAGACGAAACCGAAAACTTTTGCGGAGTTAGTAAAAATATCAGGACTATCCCACGGTACTGATGTATGGGCAAATAATGCACAAGATTTAGTGAATGAGAAAAAACCAGAATTTGGTCATGTGGACTTTAAATCATTAATTGGTTGTCGTGATGATATAATGGTATATCTTCTCTATTATGGTTTAGAACCAATCGATGCTTTTAATATCATGGAATTTGTCCGAAAAGGTAAGGCTAGCAAAGAAAAAGAAAAATGGGAGAAGTTTTGTACGATAATGAGAGAGAAAAAGGTACCGGAATGGTTTATTTGGTCATGTGGTCAAATAAAATACATGTTCCCTAAAGCTCATGCCACAGCTTATGTCTTGATGGCTATAAGGATTGCTTGGTTTAAAGTACATATGCCAATTTACTACTATGCAGCTTATTTTTCGAAACGAGCAGAGTGTTTTGACGTTACCGTATTAGTTAGTGGAAATGATGCCATACGCAATCGTATACTTGAGATTAACCAAAAGGGTTATGATGCTAGTGATAAAGAAAAAGAACTTCTTACCGTTTTAGAAGTCGCATTAGAAATGACAGAACGTGGTTTTTACTTTAAACAGGTAGATTTAGAAAAATCAGAAGCACGTGAGTTCTTGATTACCGATGATAAAAAAGGACTCATAATACCATTTATGGCTATTGATGGACTAGGTGAAAATGTAGCTAATTCCATCATTGAAGCCCGAAAAATAAGACCTTTTATCTCTAAAGAAGATTTGATGAATCGTACTACTCTTACGAAGACCTTATTGGAACGTTTACTTGATTTAGGA
>DATCKO010000148.1:0-9763 GCA_036562215.1 Haloplasmataceae bacterium
TCCTTGTACAACTCGCATATTATCATCCTTCTCATACCTTTTATTGTAACATTTTTCACCGAGATAATTCAAGTACTAATGAAAAAACCACCTTGACAGGTGGTTATAATTTAATCTCATTCATTTTTATTAATTCAACTATTGCTTGTGTACGACTTGTAACAGATAGCTTTTGTATTACATTTGAAATATGGTTTCTTACTGTTTTTTCACTGATGAATAATTCGTTCGCTATCATTTTCGTCGTTTTGTTCTTGATGAGTAGTTCGAATATTTCTCTTTCCCGTTTTGTGAGAAATTGTTGCTTATTTCCCTCCATTAGTTTACCTCCTTACATGAAGGTTTACATTCTCACTTTATCATATGAATTATTGCTATAATTGTGAGTGATAATTATCATGCGTTAATTACGATATTATTATTTTTTTTCATAATTTATGATACTTTGAATAATATTTTTAGGAATACCTAATTCTAATAATTCTTCTTCTTTCGCTTCTTTGATTTTTTTTATCGAACCAAAATGATTGATTAATAGTTTTTTGCGTGCTGGCCCAATCCCCTTAATTTCATCTAAAAAAGACTTCGTTATTTTTTTATTTCGTAAGGAACGATGGAAAGTAATCGCAAAACGATGTACTTCTTCTTGAATATTCATCAGTAATTGAAAAGTTTTCGAATGTTTATCTAAAGGTACAATATTATAAGTATCACCATCTAGTAAACTACTAGTTTTATGTTTATCATCTTTAATTAAACCGACAACCTTAATTGGTAAATTAAAAGAATTTAATACTTCTTTACATTCCTTTACTTGTCCTTTACCACCATCGATAATAATTAAATCCGGTTTTGGTAAATCATCTTTTAAAACCCGAAAATATCTTCGATAGATAACTTCACGCATATAGGCATAGTCATCACCATTTG
The DNA here is from genome assembly GCA_036562215.1 of Haloplasmataceae bacterium. Lineage (GTDB taxonomy): Bacteria > Bacillota_I > Bacilli_A > Haloplasmatales > Haloplasmataceae > CALFRW01. The sequence continues at coordinate 931 of DATCKO010000148.1, forward strand.
CCGAGTATTTTATTTTATACTTACGGTAATCTTTTTTACTTGGTTTTCCATCAATATAACATACCATAGCGGAAATTGCTTCTTCACCTGAAATATGTGAGTTATCAAAAGCTTCAATTCGCGTAATCTTATCCAAATTTAATAATTTACTTAAATCTTCTAATGCTCCTAAGGTTTTTTCTTCACTTTGAAGTAAAAGTTTTATTTTGTTTTCTAAAGTTACTAAGGCATTTTGGGTAGCTAATTCAACTAATTTATGCTTATCACCAATCTTTGGTACAATAACTTTAATCTTTAAATATTCCTCTAGAAGTTTAGCATCTAAGGAATCTGGTATAAAAATCTCTTGTGGCTTAATATTATTGCCATTTTGATAGAAATTAATGATAAAATGTGTTAATTCATCTATTACCTCACCATATATGGCTGTAACAAATGTATCCCTTTCTATGAGTTTACCACTACGAACATAAAAGACTTGGATACTTAAATAACCGTTTTTATAATAGTATCCAAAAATATCCCGGTCCACTAAATCGTTCATCACGATTTTTTGCTTTTCTGTTGTTCTTTTCAAATATTCTATCATTTCTTTATATTCATTAGCTTTTTCAAACTGTAAATTATCAGCATAACCCATCATCTTATTCGTTAATTCTTCAATTACTTCACTAGTATTTCCTTTTAAAATTCTACTTATCTCCGTACGATATTCCTCATAAATACTTAAATCATAGGTTTTCTCACAAGGACCAAGGCATTGTTTGATATGGTAATATAAACAAAGTTTTTTTTCTAAAGGATGACATTTTCTAAGAGGATATAACTTATCTAATAGATTCTTTGTTTCTCTTGCAGCTATAACATTAGGATATGGTCCAAAATAATCTCCTTTATTTTCTTTAATATTACGAGTAATGATTAAACGAGGATGTAATTCTTTTGTCAACTGGATATATGGATAGGATTTATCATCTTTTAACATAATATTATATTTTGGATTATATTGCTTAATTAGATTGATTTCTAATATCAAAGCTTCTATTTCACTTGAAGTGATAATAAACTCAAAATCAGCAATTTCACTAACTAGTCGTGTAGTCTTTGTATCATGAGTACCAGTAAAATAGGAGCGTAATCGATTTCTTAACTTTTTAGCTTTACCAACATAAATAACGATATTATCTTTATCCTTCATCAAATAACAACCAGGTTCAAAAGGAACAAGATTCAATTTAGTACTTATTTGTTCATTCATCGTATCACCACTAACATTATAACATCTTTTCTAAATATTTTCTAAAGAATAGTTAAATCACCATAATTGTTATCTGTACAATAAGATTATAAGCAACAATTATTTTTTACAAAGAGTATGATGAAGTGATCTCAAGTGTCAATAACAGTTTATTTGTATTTAGTAGTGTTTTTTTATCTTATTCTATATTCATAAATAATTGTATAATTTGTCATATTATGGATATCTTATTAAAGAAATAAGACTTAAGGTGACAATATGAAAAAGAAGATTCTTTTGATAATATGTTTATTATTTCTTTTAGTAAGTTGTAATAAAGAAGTAACACTGAATGAACCACATCATTTAGAACCCCCTAGAGATAGTAAAAACATAGATTTATATTATGCAACTCATGAACGTAAAATAATCTATAATTCTTATCTTGATATTGAATGTGACGATTTAGATCAATGCTTAAATAATATAAAAAGTAAATTACATGAAGATGAATGGGTTGATTATGAACATATTACAAATAATAATGCCTATCTAACAGTAAGAATCAAAAATAGTCACTTAGATGATTTTATTGATAAGTTAAAAAAAATATATGAAATCAAAAATTATGCTAAATCCACCCAAGATATTTCCTTATATTATCAAGATAAAAACGATTTATTACTAGCCTATGAAACGGAGTTAAATCGTCTCATTGAACTATATGATGAAGCATCAATTTCTGATTTGATCTTAATTAATAGTAGGATTTCGGAAATTGAAATCGAAATTAAAAAAATTAAGAGCGAGTTAAACCAATATGATAGTTTAATTGATTATTGTGCAGTACAAATTAATCTACTACCCAAAACAACTACTGTCACAGTTCCTTTAGGTGCAAGAATAATTAATGCTTTAAATAGTGGTTTTAACTCTTTAATTCAATTTTTTCAAACTTTATTAATTTTCCTTGTAACCATCTTACCATGGTTAATTATAATTTTACCTCTTGCTTATATAACAAGTTATATAATTAAGAAAAAAATGCTAATAAAAAAGAGCTAACAAAATTAGCTCTTTTCCTTTTCATTAATTTTTTCAATTAATTCTTCGATCTTATTTCCATACTCTATTGATTGATCATAAACAAAAATTAATTCTGGTAATTTACGCATTTGTACTCTCGTACCTAATGTGGTACGAATAAAACCTTTCGCATTTTCTAAACGCTTAGCAACAGCTTTCTTTTTATCATCATTGCCAAGTACCGTATAATAAATTTTCGCATATGATAGATCATTGGTTAAATCGACACCTGTTACGGTAATAAAACCGATATCGTCTTTTACATCATTGAGAAAGATATTAGCTAACTCTTTCTCAATTTGCCTTTCTAACTTTTGAATCTTTATTTTTGCCATAAGCATACCTCGAAAATATTATTCTATTTCTTTTTGTTCCATAATGAAACATTCAATAACATCTTCAACTTTAATATCATTGTAGTTTTCAATTGTTAGACCACATTCATATCCTTGATTTACTTCTTTTACATCATCTTTAAAGCGTTTTAACGAAGATAATTTACCTTCATATATAACTACACCATTTCGGATTAAGCGTACACCACAATTACGCTTAATTTGACCTTGAGTAACCATACAACCAGCAATAGTACCAATTTTTGATACTTTGAATATTTCTCTTACTTCAGCATTGCCAATAACTTTTTCTTCATATACTGGATCAAGTAAACCTTTCATCGCTTTTTCGATTTCTTCTATAACATTATAAATTACATTATATAAACGAATTTCCACATTTTCTTCTTTAGCTAATTCTCTCGATTTACCTGTAGGTCGTACATTAAAGCCGATGATAATAGCTCCCGATGCTTTAGCTAAACTTACATCGGTTTCAGTAATAGCGCCAACTCCTTGTCGAACAATACTAATTTTTACCCCTTCCACATTAATCTTAAGTAATGATGCTGATAAAGCTTCTAAGCTTCCTTGTACATCAGCTTTAATAATTAAATTTAATTCCTTAAGTTCACCTTCTTGGATTTGGGCAAAAATTTCATCTAGAGTTACAGGCTTACTAGTTTTAAACTCAGCTTCACGAGCCTTATTAGCCCGAGCTTCGGATATTTTTCGAGCTTCTTTCTCATCATGGAAGACCATAAAATTATCGCCTGCTTTAGGAACTTCATTTAAACCTACTACTTCCACAGGGGTTGATGGAAGAGCTTCATTAATTGGACGATTCAAATCATCATTCATAGCTCTAATTTTACCATAGGTATTACCCGCTACTAAAGAATCACCATTTCTTAAAGTACCATTTTGAACAAGTAAAGTCGCAACTGGTCCCCGACCTTTATCTAGTTTTGCTTCTATAACTGTACCAGAAGCAAGACGTTTTGGATTAGCTTTTAGTTCAGCCATTTCCGCAACTAGTGTCACCATTTCTAGTAATTCTTCAATTCCTTGTTTCTTTAAAGCTGATATTTGACAATAGATAGTATCGCCACCCCAAGCTTCAGGCAGTAATCCTAGTTCTGATAATTGCTGCATTACTCGATCAGGATTAGCTGTTGGTTTATCACTTTTATTTATAGCTACAATAATCGGACATTTAGCAGCACGTGCATGTTCGATAGCTTCCTTTGTTTGTGGCATAACACCATCATCAGCTGCAACCACTAAAATAGTAATATCTGTTACTTGTGCACCACGAGCGCGCATTTGTGTGAAAGCAGCATGACCTGGTGTATCAATAAAGGTAATTAATTTACCATTATGTTCTACTTGATAGGCACCTATATGTTGTGTAATACCACCTGCTTCAGTAGCAACAACACGACTATGGCGAATGGCATCTAGTAAAGTTGTTTTCCCATGGTCAACATGTCCCATAATAGTTACTACTGGAGGTCGACTCACTAAGTCTTCTTCTTTATCTTCAAAAACAATTTTTTCAAACTCGGTTGCATCAGTAACAACTTCATCCTTTAGTTCAAAGCCTGCTTCATTAGCTAATAATTCAACGGTGTCTCGATCTAATACTTGATTTACAGTTGCCATAACACCTAAAGACATGAGACTTTTAATAATTTCCGCAACACTTTTATGTAATTGTTCAGCAATTTTTCCTACAGTAATATTATTATTAAAGTAAATAACATTTTTTTCTTCTTCATTTACTACAGGAATATTAGATATTCGGTCTTCTTTACTACCTTTTGATTTATGAAGATTGGAACTTTTTTTCTTCTTTTTCGTTTTAAAATTATCTTTTTGAAATTCCGATTCCCAATATTCATCCTCTGAATCTTTAGCTTGCTTTCTGATTTCAGAATCGAAATATTCTTCCAAAAAAGATATGGCATCATCGGTTAATAAAGACATATGATTTTTTATTTCATATCCCTGTTTATTTAGTACATCGATGATACTTTTATTGTGAATGTTATATTTTTTAGAAAATTCATGTACACGCATAAAACTCACCTCTATTTCGTTATTTTTGCGAGTAACCCTTTAGCAAAACCGTGATCACATATACCAACAGCAACCCGATTAACTTTTCCAATAGCGCTCGATATTTCATTAATCGTTCCTATTTCACAATAATCAACATGATAATAATCACATTTGTTGGCATATAATTTTTTAGTATTATTGGCTGCATCTTTCGCAACAATAACTAAAGCAACTTGATTTTTTCTAATCTTACTTATGATACTTTCTTCTCCTGTTACTACTTTTCCCGCTTTATTAGCTAGTCCAAGTAGGTTTAACCAATCATTCATAAAGCTATTCACCTTTCAATAATGAATATAACTCATCATAAATAGTATCAGGAATTTCAATTTCTAAGTGTTTATCAAGAACTTTAGTCTTTTTAGCCTTATCAATTATATCTTTTTTTAATTGAATATAAGCTCCTCTTCCATTCTTTTTCCCTGTTGGATCAACAAAGACTTGATTTTCATTGTTTTTAACAATACGAATTAATTCCTTTTTAGGAAAATTTGCATTTGACACTACACATTTACGCATCGGAATCTTTTTTTGCTTCACTAACACCACCCCTTAAGTGTCTATTAATATTTAATTCCTTGTTCCGCTGCTTGTTTAACTGATTTTATATCGATTTTCCATCCTGTTAGTTGATGAGCAAGTCTGGCATTTTGACCTTTTTTACCAATGGCAAGTGATAACTGATCATTAGGTACAATGACAATGGATTGCTTATTCTTCTCATCGACTATTATTACTTCTAAAACTTTAGCTGGTGCTAAGGCATTGGTTATTAAAACCTTAGGATCACTACTATATAATGCTAGGTCGATTTTTTCACCTTTAATTTCTTTGATAATATTATTGATTCGTGTTTGATTTGGTCCAATACATGCGCCTATTGGATCAACATTTTCATCTTTAGAATGAATTAATACTTTGGAACGATCTCCAGGATCACGAGCAACAGCTTTAATTTCTACCGTACCATCATATACTTCAGGAACCTCTAATTCAAATAAGCGTTTAATTAATACAGGATTGGTTCGTGATAAGAAGATAATAGGACCTTTAGTAGTCTTTTCAATCTTACTAATAATTACTTTAATTCTTTCTCCAGGAACAAATTCTTCATTAGGTAATAATTCCTTTATAGGTAAAATACCATCAACCCGATCCATATGAATATAAATATTCTTTTCATCTCTGCGATTCATTTGTCCTGTAATAATATCTAATTCCCGGTCTTTAAAACGATTATAAATAATTTCTCGTTCAGCTTCAATTACAGCTTGTTGTACACGTTGTTTAGCTGATTGAATCGCAATTCGACCGAAATTCTTTGGTGTTACTTCAATTTCAACTGTATCACCAATATTATAATTTTTATTAATAGCTCTTGCTTCTTCTAAAGAGATTTCATTTGCGGGGTTAGTAACTTTTTCAACTACTTTCTTAATACCATAAACAACTATTTTATTAGTTTTTTCTTTAATTTCTATTCTAACATCCGCAGAATCTTTACCATAGTTTTTCCGATAAGCGGAAATAATACCTTGTTCAAATGCCTCTAAAATTATTTCCTTGGGAATTTGTTTTTCTTTTTCAATATCCTCAAGCGCTTCAAAAAATTTTTTACTGATCACTTCATGACCCTCCTTAAAATTTAACCGCCAACCGTATCTTTGAAATCTCGTTATAGTTTATTTTGATGGTCTTAACTGAAGTTTTATCTTTATAACTAATAGTTAGTACATCATTTTCAAAACCTATTAAGTCACCTTCAAACTCTTTTTGACCATCTTTTGGCGCATATAACTTCACATTAACATACTTATTTATAGCATTTTTAATATCTTCTCTTGTTTTTAATGGTCTTTCAATACCAGGAGAACATATTTCTAACATGTACTCTTCTTTTATAGGATCAACTTTATCTAAGGCTTTACTAATTCTTTCACTTATAAGGGCACAATCATCAATATCCACACCCTTTTCTGAATCAATTAAATAACGTAAAATATTTAGTTTTCTTTCTTTAACATATTCTACATCAACTAAAGTATAACCCATTTCCTCAATTATTGGTTTGCCAATTTCCGTACATGTTTCTTCAATATATGACATTTGTATACACCTCTATTTTTAATGATAAAAGAGTGGGACTGCCCACTCTTGTGATTAATTACTGTATTCTTAATATTACCATATAATAAATAATTATTCAATATAAAATTGCTTATTTACGAAAATTATACATAATTATAGAACCAGCTACTCCCACATTAAGCGACTCACTTCTACCATTCATCTCAATATAAATGTTTATATCAGTCATTTTGAGTATTTCTTTATCGATACCATTTCCTTCATTACCTAAAATAAAAGCCATATTTTCACTTGGTTTAATTTTACTCAGACTTTCACCAACTAGTGCTGTTCCAAATATTTTAACATCTTTACTTCTTAAATAACTAATATAACTTTTTAAATCTTGACGAATAACCGGTACTCTAAATATAGCCCCTTGTGTGGCCCTTACTACTTTAGGATTATAGACATCAACTGTTTGTAAATTTAAGACCATACCATCAAAATTAAAAGCATCACAAGAACGAATTAAAGTACCTAAATTACCTGGATCTTGAATATTATCTAACAATAATAGTCGATTATATCTAGTAAATGATTTTACTTCTTGTTGTTTACATAAAGCAATAATACCTTGTGGGGTCATAGTATCACATATTTTACGAATGATATCAACCGTTACATACTGATGTTCATAAACTTCATACTTTTCATATTTTTTATCAGAAATTAATAATTCTATTACCACACCAGAATTTATAGCTTCACTTACTAAATGTTCGCCCTCTACAATAAAAACTCTATCATTATCTCTTAATTTCTTATTATTCATCAACTTAGTATAATATTTAACTTTATCATTATTTATTGAGGTTATCATATAAAACATCCTTATATAAAGATTCTAATACTTGTTTAATTACAGGACAGGTAGGTAAGATCTTTTTCTTTTTTTCTTTACTTAACTCAACAAATTTCTGTATTAGTTTACTTGATAAACCTTTACCTCTTTTTTCAGGATTAACATATATATAACTACCTACAATACAATCTTTTTCTTCATCATATATTATATAACCAACTATTTCATTATCAATTATTAAATTAATTCTATTATCCATTACTTCAAACATAAAACCACTCATTTCCTATTTATTATATACTATTATAGCATATTTCAAAAAAATATTAAAAAAATGAGTGATTAAATAATCACTCACTTATTCGCTATATTCGTTAATAACTATTTCTTTCATCAAATTCAAAGGTACAAATATTAACTGTGATGGTTTAATTAACTTAGCAATGGTATCAGCAGTAATAATTAAATCATAAATATTATGATCACAAGCTATTCTTTCTACCACATCTTGATGAAATAATTCCCAAATCTTTTTATCATAATTATAAATTATTTTAAGCTTTATCATTTATACCACCTTACGATTAAATGATAACACTTATAAATAACTAATTATGTCATTTCTTGTATGCGTAATAAATTATGGTTCAATTGTTGGATCAGGATACATTTCTCCAAATACTGGGTCAGCTAAGAAATCCATTGTAGTGAATTTAAATGAAAACAACATTAAACCTAACAATAAAATAGCGATCAATTTTTTCATTATATTCCTCCTAACATATATTCTTCAACTATTTGTAAAACACGTTTCATTTCACGTAAACTAGCATCTAAATCATTACAATCTTCATATATTTTGGATAATTCTAATCTTGATCTAATAAGCAATTCAATTTTACTGCTTTTTTCAAAGAAAGGAATAAAATCATCTACATATCTTTTTATCTTATCATCAATATCATGACTATAAATCTTATAATTTAAATATGTAATATATAATGATTGCTTTTGATAAAAAATATCTAATTTACTCATAGTTTCATAACACTTCTTTGCATTCTTAATATTATTACACAATAAATGTAAATCAATTAATTCTACAAAGACATCAAATAC
>DATCKO010000152.1:0-2248 GCA_036562215.1 Haloplasmataceae bacterium
AAGGAATTGCTGCTGCTAGGAAAGGAAGTGCTTCCTTAAAACCATCTAAACCACGTTTTATCGATGGCATAGGAAATGATAACCCTATATTCTTAAATGATTCAGTAATTAAGCTACCATCCATTAAACCAGTTGCCCATCCTAGGATAACCCCTACTACAATTGCTACTAACCCTGTAGGTATATTAAATGGCATTTTAACTTTACCTATCCAACCTAAGAGAACAATTGCTAAAGAGACTAAACCAATATATGGAATCGCAAATGTTTGAAAGGCAGGGTTTAAGGCAATAAAGGTTATTGATACCCCTGCTAATGCCCCTAACATAGCTGCCCTTGGAATTACTTTACGAATGTGGTTTCCAATAAAAGCCCCCAATATTTCAATAACACCTTCAACAAAAGCCCAAGCAATACCAGCTCCCCATGCTAAATAAGCATTACCTGTCGACCAGTATACAGGGCCAATTACCATGAAGACAATTAAAAACATATGTGGTACACTTGTTCCTGAAGGTAAGGCAGTAACATTATCTCTTCCAGTCTTTTTTGCAAGTTTTACTGCCATATAACTATAATAAGCACTTGCAAGAAATATTGATAAACCTACTGCTGGTAAAATTTTGCCGTATACCATATCATTTGGTAGTCCTACAACAAGAGTTAATAGACTAGCCATAACTAAAATATTAGTTAAATTGTTAGTAAATAAACCGAAAAATCCATTCCAGTCACTTTTAACCCAAAACTTCAAGCAATTACCTCCTTTTATTCATTTTGTAATTATGTCAATATCCTGGACCACTAAAAGTCTATTTAATTATGTTTATGTTGCTATTTTATAATATAAGCGCTCCCATTCTTCTGGTGTGTGATAGTTTAATGAAGAATGAAGTCTTTTTCGGTTGTAGAATGTTATATATTTAAAAATTGCTATTTTTAGCTCCTCTAAATTATTTAGCCTTTTGATTCTATATATAAATTCATTTTTAATTGTAGAATGAAAAGCCTCAATAATTATATTGTCATAAGGATCTCCCTTTTTAGAAAATGATTGTTTTATTTTAAGTTCTTCACAATATTCCTTGAATTCATTTGATGTATATTGACTTCCACGATCAGAATGAAGTATTATTCCTTCTTTAGGTTTATATGCTAAGACAGCTTTTTTTAAGGTTTTCTTAACTAGTTCCACTGTCATTGATTTATCAACTTCATAGGCAATTACTTTCCTTGTATATAAGTCTATTATTGAACTTAAATAACACCATCCATTGTTAATTGTATAAATGTAAGTAATATCGGTCACCCAGACTTTATTAATTCCAGTTGTCTTAAAATCGCGATTTAGAAGGTTTGGTAAGTCGTCATTATTCCCTTTATTAGTTCCTCTGTAACTTTTTGTCTTATGAATAGCGCTTATTTTAAGAGCTTTCATTCTTCTATAAACTAATTGTTCACTTACTTTAAAACCTCTTCTATTTAACTCTTCTTTCATTCTAGGGTAGCCATATGTTTGGTAAAATTCTTCATGAATCTTTATTATTTCCTGATCTATTTCCTTATGAAATTGACTACGCTTAGATTCTTTTCGATTGATATATTCATAATAGCTGCTTTTGTTTATTTTAAGAACCTTTAACACTTTATTTAACCCGAATTTGGTCTTTAATTTATTGACAAGTTCAACTTTTTCTTTTATCTTTATTTTTTCGTGAATATGGCTATAGCCTTTTTTAAGATTTCTGCTTCTTCTTTAATATTAATAATTTCTTTTTCTTTTGTTGATATTTCTTTCTTAATTAATGAATTTTCCTTTTTGTATTCCATTAGTAACTTAGTTAGTTCCTCTTTAGTCATTAAATCTATTGTTGATTCATCTAGCTCTTTAAGATCAAAACTACTAGTTTTAACTCCATTATTTATTTCACTGCTAAATTCATTAACCCATTTAGCTATTGCACTTCTACTAACGCCATATTCACGTGATAATTCATCATATGTTTTTCCATGTTTTTTTAATTCTACTATAGTTAGTTTTAAATCCTTACTAATTACTTTACCTCTTGCCATTCTAGTTCCTCCTAATCTTTATCTATTATATCTTAATAGACATTAGGTGGTCTACAAGAATATTATACCTGCATAATAGGCTAACAAAATTATCATAAATGTCAATAGCTTTGTAAACAATTATAAGATTTTTTTCATTCTTAAGCGCATTTATCCATGGTACACATATAATAAC
>DATCKO010000167.1:0-1545 GCA_036562215.1 Haloplasmataceae bacterium
ATGTTCGCCCATATCATGGTATATAGCTTCATAGTGATAACTTTCGAAACCATCATCAAAATATACCACAACATGATTATAAATATTCTTTTTTATAATTACAATTAAATATGGTTTATCCAATAATATATTAGGTGCTCCTGGTCCTTTATCAACAAGTACTATAGCAGTTGTCGGTTCAAATGCATCTGATGCGGTACCATAAGTTATATCAGGAGCCTTGGCGATATTTTGAGTACCAAAATAATCAGCTACATTAAAGTCGTTATACCCATCTTCGTAACCTTTATTGTATCCATCATTATAACGTCTATCATATTCATCATATACAGCGTTTGTTGCATTTACATACATAACAGTGTCCTGGTAAAATAACTGTGTTAAATCACCTTCATAATCGAAGTCGACGACGTCTTTCAATACTGTTACACGAAAATAAATATATGTAATGTTAGGTTGTACTATCTTATTATTAAATTCATATGAATTGGCATATCTATTTAGTCTTTTACGAAAATTTAAAGCAATTTTTTCCATTAAAAAATAATCATTCATATCTATAGGTTCTGTAATAGAACGTGAAGTAACATAAGATACTAAATATTCATAAGTAGCTTCATTTTCCTGTATAAACTCATATGACTCAAACCCTACAATACGGAAGTATATAGGTGATTCTTCTGGTTCCTCCTCCTGTGCAAAAACCTTATTATTAATAAGTGAAAACGATAAAACTATAGAAGTAAAAAATAATAGAAATTTTTTCATAAAATATCCCTCCTATTTATTATATTCTCTAATTTATTATATCATAATCCTTTAAAAAAGTAAATAGCGGAGTTTTATAACTCCGCTAACTCCTCAAAAAATGAGTCAGTACTAACAATTAAATCAGGGTCGTCCATACTGCTTAAATAGTGTAGTTCATATTCTTTTCCTTCCTTATCTTCCACTACTATAACAATAGACATAATACCTTTTGACTCATCAATGATAATGTCAGGACTTTCTTTGATAATTAACTCATGCTTTCCGATTTTAACAGTCATCATTATACACTCCTTTATTCATTATTTTTAAAGTCGCCCACCGCTGTACGGTGAGCGGAGTCTCAACCTACAACATGGTAGGTTAGTAATTTAATTACTATCATCATAGACTTTTACCAATTCGACATTGTATTTACACATTTTACAGCGTTCTGATAATAGTAACCTTTCTATAATATCATCTAATACATCAACAATTTCATCTATTACATCTATAATTTTATCTAATACCTCTTTAATTTCATCTAATTCTTCATTATAATTTTTTGTTAACAATTGTTCTAATGGATTAAGTTTCATTTTCAACAATCCCCTTCCTTAAAGATAATAAACATTCTTTATGTCCAAATAGGTTATGACAACCGTAATTTGTCCAACCTTCAAAAACTTTAGAATTACATTCAAATTTATAGTATTTCATTTCAATTTGATGATATATTTCAGAAGCATATCCGTCACAAACTTCGCATAATCCATATTTTGAAGAACTATAACC
>DATCKO010000171.1:0-9896 GCA_036562215.1 Haloplasmataceae bacterium
CAATTTAGGCGGTTGATATGAAAACGAATCGATAAAGTTCTTTATTCTATTAACAATTTCTTGTTCTTCTTTACTATATTTAACTGAAAAGTTTGCTAACTTAACTTTGTCATTTTCTATTTTAATATCTTTAATCATTAATATTAATTGACTAAAGGTTTTAGGAGAAAGGATTTCAAGTTGTAAATCACGTTGTAAGATATTCCTATTTATACCTTGTTCATGTGGATTAGTTTTATGATAATTACTTAATAGTGTAATAATCTTCTCACTTAAAGCATGAAAATAAGCTTGCGTTAAGCTTGAACCATCATTAAGTATTAACCCAAAGTTATTAATAATCTGTATTAAATCTTCATCTTTAGCTTCAAATAGTCCTAATCTTTGCTTCAAATCCATAACTTTAACAAAAGGATGTTCTGTAATATATCTTTCAAGTAAATTTGGAATATCTTGCTTTTCATATAATTGCAGTAAATCTGTGTATGAAGAATCTTTGCGATTTACATATTCTCCGAAAACGTTAACAATTTCAATCCCAGCAATCGTTTTTATCGGATTAATCTGTCTTAAGACACCTACATCTTTATTACTAGCATATATAGGTTCATCAAGTAATAATTGACAAAATGCTACTTCACCAGCATTTAATTGCTTACAATTTATTAGTTTAAGACGACACTTGATTTCATTAGCTAAGTAATAGAATTTATATCTATCTAAATTATTTAGTGGTTCAGATATAGACTTAGAAACAGTAATCTTAACATCTAAGATTAGACTAGGATTAGTATAAATACCTTTAGTTACAATAAGTGTTCCTCTTTTAATATCTTCTTTTTTTACCCCACCTAAATTCAAAGCAACACGCATATGTTTATAAGCAATAGTTTGTACTTTGTTAAAAGATTGAATACCTCTAACCTTCACTTTCATCTTAGAAGGAAGTAGTTCGAGTTCATCGCCTATTCTGACGAAACCAGATAATGAAGAACCAGTAACAACCACTCCTTGTCCTTTTACCGTAAAGACTCTATCAACTGGTAATCTAAATATTTCTTGAGCAGGACTTTTTTCTTCTTTAAGATTATCTTTTATAACCTTAATGACATTTTTGGTAGTTTCTTTATCATAAATGCTAAATTCCACGATTTGCTGAATACCAAATTCATCGCGAATTGCTTTTTTAACTTCTTCTTTTCGATCTTGAGATACAAGGTCAACTTTAGTAAGTACTGCCACTATATTATTAATCTTAAGAAATCTAATTATCTCCATATGTTCTCTTGTTTGTGGCATTATACCATCATCACAAGCTACTGTTAAAAGAATTAAATTTATTCCACATACTCCAGCTATCATATTTTTAATTAGTTTCTCATGTCCTGGTACATCTACTATACCGACAGTATGTTGCTCATCAAGTTTTAGATAGGCAAAACCTAAGTTTACTGTGATTCCTCTTGCTTGTTCCTCTTTTAAAGTATCGGTATTTATCCCTGTTAAGGCTCGTACAAGTGATGTTTTTCCATGATCAACATGTCCTGCTGTTCCAATTACGAGATTTTCCATTATAAATCACCTAGCCTACCTAAGGCATCTATAATAATATCTTCATCACCATCAACTAAGGTACGAACATCTAAAACATATTGATCGTTGTAGATGCGTCCAATAATTGGTGTTTTATTCATTCGCAAATATCTTTCCATATCTAGTACTGTAAATTTATCACTAAAAACGCTTACACCGTAGCTTGGAAGTTCGCTTAAAGGTAGTGCTCCACCACCTACCGTTGATTTTACTTCTATGACTTCACTCTTAATATAAGATAAGTTATTAATTCTATTGGATAGTTTTAAGGCTTTTTCATGCAAGGTTTTTTTATTAACAAAAATCATTGCTAAGGTTGGAATAGAGTTAATAGCCTTTTTTTCATCGTAATATTCTCTTAGTGTTCCCTCTAATGCAGCAATAGTCATTTTACCAACACGCAAAGCTCTTAGTAATGGATGACTTTTAATTTTATCAATTAAATGTTTTCTACCAGCAATTACTCCCGCTTGTGGTCCACCTAAAAGTTTATCACCACTAAAAGTGACTAAATCAATCCCACTTTTTATTGATTCTTTAACCATATCTTCTTTTAATCCGCAGGAACTCAAATCGATTAATACACCACTACCGATATCTTCCATGGTAATAATTTTATTATTGCGATTTTGATTCATTTTTTTGGCTAATTTTACTATTTCTTCATTAGTCACACTTTTAGTAAATCCAAGAATATGATAATTAGATGGATGAACTTTTAAATACATAGCGGTATTTTCCGTAGTATTATTTTCATAATCCTTTAAATGTGTTCTATTAGTAGTTCCTACCTCTTTTAATATAGCTTCGGATACGGCGATAATTTCCGGGATACGAAATGATCCCCCAATTTCCACAAGTTCTCCTCTTGAGACAATTACTTCTTTATCTTTACCAAATGTAGCGACACATAACATAGTCGCAGCAGCATTATTGTTAACAATTAAACAGGCTTCACTACCAACAATCTCAGCCATCAATTTCTCAACATGATCATATCGGCTGCCTCGACATCCACATTCAATATTATACTCTAAATTATTATATGAGGTGCAAACATCTACCACATGTTCTATTGCTTGTTTTGACAAAAGTGATCTACCTAAATTGGTATGGACAATTGTTCCAGTACCATTAATAACTTTTCGCAAAGAGTATTTATTTTTTTGCTTTAAGCGATTAACTATATCCAAAACAACACTGTTATAGTCTATTTCTTTAATTTCTTCTTTCTCAATTTTCTTACGAAAAGCTCTTAAGCTTTTTTCAATTTCCATCTTAATCTCTTTATGAAAAAAATCATTTGAAAATTGAGATATATTAGGGTCCTCTAATAATTTAGCTACTTGTGGTAATTGCTTATATAAATTATCCATAAAACGCTCTTTCCCATCAATTATAATCTACACTCTTTAAACACCTTTATATACTTATCACTAAATGTATCTGTTTCACCGATGATACTAGCTTCAACTTCCGCTTTATGTAAATCAGCTAATAAAGATTGAGCATCTTTCTCATCAACAAAGATTAATAATCCACCACTTGTTTGGGGATCAAAAAGAATATTGAAGTTTTCTTCTGTATTCATTCCTTCATAGAAAGATACATTCTTTCCAAAATAGGCGATATTACGCATCATGCCACCATTTATATATTTTGTGCTAAACTCCCTAGTTCGTTTAAATAGTGGGACATGCTCCATATATATCGAAGCACTAATCCCACTTGCTTTGGTTACTTCACATAAATGTCCTAAAAGACCAAAACCGGTGACATCAGTGACTGCAGAAACTGAATACTGATGCATGATTTCAGATGCTTTTTTATTTAAAGTTGTCATTGAATTTACAACTTCAATACAGTCTTCCCGGTCGCTATTTAGGTTTATTTCTTTGGAGTAAATCCCTGTACCAATTTTTTTCGTAAGGATTATTTTTTGTTGTGGTTTTGCACCACTATTAGTTTTCAATCTGTCTTTAGGAACGATTCCATTGACCGATAAACCATAGATAATATTTTCGGTATTAATTGTATGACCACCAGCGATAATACCACCAGCTTCTATAACTTTATCCATGGAACCTCTTAATATCTCTGAAACAACATCTGGATTTAAATGAGACGGAAAGGCTAAAATATTTAAGCAATTTAATACTTTTCCGCCCATAGCAAAAACATCACTAACAGCATTTGACGCAGTGATTTGACCAAAAATATAAGGATCATGGTAAATAGGAGTAAAAAAGTCTACTGTATTAACTAAGTAATTATTATCATCATATACAAGTACTGCGGCATCCTCACTATTTTCAAAACCATGTATTAATCTATCATCATTATGTTTTGGTAATTTATCTACTATTTGATTTAGAACCTCCGGTCCTACTTTTGAAGCTCAGCCACCACCACAACTATATTTCGTTAAATCGATTAATTCGTTATCACTTTTAATATCAATCACTCCAAACAGTAATAAATATTGGCGGAAGCACATGGGAATCGAACCCACCTATGAGTTATTACACCCACAACAAGGTTTTGAAGACCTGTACGCACACCAGTTACGTAAGTGCTTCCGTTTTTATTACAGTTTTATTATATGTGAATTTCTTATCTAAATCAAGTTGAATGCCAAAGTTTAATAAACTTTTTGAAATACTTAATAATTAATACATGTAGCACCATTTTTTAGATATTCAATAAATGTTGCTGCGCCTACGATAACTGCTCCGTCAATTAAGTTTTCACTGTCTAATTGACGCTTTTTAAAACATGTTCCACATATCCATATTTTTCCCCCAGCTTCCACAAATGATTCAATTAATGATTTTAATGGGGATAGACCTTCTTCATGAATGTCATCAGCATACCCTTTTGTACCAAGATAGACACCATCAATATTTAAAAATACGACTGTCTCTACTAATGAAAGGACTGCAGTATTAGCCATAATAAAACCAAATGTAGCTCTTTCTGGATTATTTTTTCCATAAGTAATACTAATTGCTAATTTTTGTGACATTATATCTCTCCTTTAACGTTTTTGAATAATAAAATGCGTTTTAAACAAACCATCTTCTTTAACATCTAATAATTTATGGCCTTGCATTCGGCACCAAGCAGGAATATCTTCTATAGCACCTAAATCATAGGAAATGACTTCAAGTATTTGACCACTTCTTAAATTACTCATTCTTATATAGATGTTCTTAATTAGTTCATTACAATTTATTTTTCCTGCATCAAATACCTCTTCAATTCTATAATTATCCATAAACCACCTACATATTTCGGCAATTATTATCTATTGTTATTTTACTATAAAATGATTATAAAATCTATAAGCTATAACCTCTTAGAATATTTTAGATAATCAATACCTCGAGATATACAATAATCCCTAACATTTCCCATTATTAATACATCAGTATCAATTAAATCTTTAATAGTTTTTTTTCCTAATAAAGCCATAATAGTTTTTATTTGCTCTTTCCAACTAATTATTTCTTTTATTGTTTCATCAATTCCTTTATTTAATATAAAATGTAAAAAATAACCTGATATTCCAACAGCTTTTGCTCCTAATGACAATGCTTTTACTAAATCTAATGGATTTCTGATACCTCCAGAAGCATATATATCTACTTGATCTATAAAAGTTGCTGCTTCTAGTAAAGACGCTACCGTTGATTGTCCCCAGTTTTCTAAATAAGATAACTTATAATCTTCTCGACGATAATTCTCAATCTTGGCAAAATTAGTTCCACCTTTACCACTAATATCAATGTACTTAACACCAATATCAATTAGTTGCTTAATGGTTCTAGAACTCATGCCAAACCCTACTTCTTTAACAATTATAGGTATAGATATTTTACTAACCATCTTTTCTATATTACTAAGCCAACCTTTAAAGTCTTTATCTCCATCAGGCATAATTAACTCTTGAGGGGCATTAAGGTGTACTTGTAAAGCGTTAGCATCTATTAGATCAATTACTTTTTGAGCATTTTCGACAGTTTGCCCAGCTCCAATATTCGCAAATATAATACCTTTAGGGTTAATTTCTCGAATAATTCTAAAACTACTTTCTACATAACTATCTTTTAAAACAGCACTTAAAGAACCAGTAGCAATTACTAGCCCTGTTTCACGAACTACTATAGCTAGTTTTTCATTAATCTTTTTCGTTATATCGGTTCCACCTGTCATGGCATTTATAAAAAACGGTTGGTTAATACTATATGTTGCTAATCTAGTACTAATATCAATATCACAAAGATTTACTTCAGGTAATGAATGATGAATATAATGTAAATCATCAAAATCAGAGTGTTGATGTTCTTTATATAATAATTCCGTTAATGCCACATGTTCATTTTTACGTTTATTATTTACCATAATATTCCTCTCTATATTTTCATATCGCAAGTAGATAATATCATTTTCTTGATACCTAAGCAATCATTTGCATATAAAAAGACATATTACCAAAAATCCAAATCAACTAATATAGTTGGAAATATGTCTCTTAGTTAATTATTTACTATAGAGGATAATTTAGTCTATTATATGAAGGATTTATTAATACCTCATTTAAAAACTTTTGAGCATATCTTTTAGCACCGTTTAAATCAGAATCACGAAAGTTTCCACATTCTATTTCTTTAGCACCGGGTATATCTCCTTCATATTGCAGTATGAAGTTAATCATTCTTTGAAGTAATGGTATGATATCTAGAGATTCTAAATCACCTACTATAATTAAATAGAAGCCTGTTCTACAACCCATTGGTCCAAAATAAATAATCTTCTTACCCCATTGTTCATCATTTCTTAAAAAAGTTGCACCTAAATGTTCTAAAGCGTGAATCGATGCTGTATCCATTACTTCTTCATAATTTGGTCTTGTAAAGCGTAAATCAAATGTGGTTAAGACATCACCTTTTAGATAGTCTTTACGTGATACATAGACTCCAGTTAAGAGTTTTAAATGATTTACCGTAAAACTAGTGATTTTTTCCATTTTTATCTTCCTTTATATTATTTGAATATCTATTATAGGAGAATAAATTATTAAAATTAAGATACTATTGGAGTTTGATGGAAGGTTAATTTTTCATAATGCTTATATAAAGCGTGAAAATACCCTTGATAATTACTTTTCCAAGGCTTTTTCTTACCACAAAAATGAAGAAAAACAGTTTGATTAATCACATAGTCCATATTACATGCACCCTTAGAAGAGTACTTATAGCTCTTATATTTCCTTACATCATAGTTATAAACCATCTCATCTAAAGATTTGATTAATTTCGCATATAAAGCATTGATTATATCTTGATCTGGTAAGACTAATTTCCATTGATACTTCTTAACAAAGTCATAAATTTCTTGTTCTATTATATATTTTCTTTGAAGTTCAAGATTCATTAGTAAAACTCCAGAATTATAATAACACTCTATATTATAAGGTTTTAACCTAATTTTATTGACCGTGGTTGTCGATAAACTATTACGATTTGCAGCCGCATATAGATAACCATCCATATCTAACTGATATAGTTCTCGAACAGAATTTATAACTAATATATCAGGATCCAGATATAAAATGCGGTCAAGATTTGGTAAAAAACGAAAAGCTAATAAACGATAATACATCTCCTTGGGATAATTTAATATTAGGGGAGCATTAGCAAAATGCTCCTCTTCAATCTTTATTTCAATAACTTTGGAACCATGTTTTTGGACGAATTCTTCAATATCTAGTATTTCTTCTTTTTTTAAGCGGGAATGCATAATATAAATATCAAAATAATCTTCTTGATTATTTAGGAATAACGACTTTAACATAACTTTTAAAGGATATATATAAGTTGAATTTAGTGTAACTAAAACATTCATTATCAAGGTAGGTTCCTCCTATATAAATAGATTTCATTTATATATTTTAACCTATTTTATATATAGTGTAAACAAAATAAAAGACATAATTAAGGTATTTCGATTTATTATTGATAATATAATTGAAATCAAAAAGTTTTTATGATAAGTTATTAGTAAAAATTTATGTGAGTTAAAGTGAGGACTAATATGAAATATAAGTTAGTAGCAGTTGATATTGATGGGACTCTATTAAACAACCAAGGTATTATAACTGATAAGACTATTAATTCTATCAAAAGAGTAGTGGATATGGGCGTTAAATTTATAATTTCATCTGGTAGACCCACTCAAGGTGTTGAAAAGATAAATCAATTATTAAACCTTGATATGCCTTTGATAACTTATAATGGTGCGATGATAGTCGCAAATAAAGCAAAAGATATTCTATTTGAACAAAAATTAACTAGTGAAGAGGCTATAGAGGTTTTAAAGTGGGGAAAAAAGTTCTCTACAACAGTCATTGTTTGGTCAAACAATAAGCTTTATGTAAACAGAATAAATGATAATGTAAGACATTATCAAATGATTTCTAATATTCCTCCTATTCTTATAGAAAATGAAAAAGATGTAATTGACCAAGGGATTACCAAAATTATTTTTTATGATACCAACGAAAAACTAAGACTTTATCAAGATATACTAAAAAATAATTTACAAGTAAATATTAGTTTTTATACTTCACTACCAATTTTACTTGAATTCATTAACATCAAAGCTTCAAAAGGAATTGCTTTGAAGTTTCTTGGAGAATATTACGGAATAAAACGTGAGGAAATGGTCGCAATTGGAGATGGTTTTAATGATCTTCCGATGATTGAGTATGCTGGTTTAGGAGTAGCTATGGGTAATGCTCCTCTAGAAGTAAAACAAAAAGCTGATTACATTACATTATCAAATGATAATGATGGTCTAGCTTATGTTCTTGAGCAATTCATTAAATAAAAATAGATATAGAAAGTAAAAATCTATATCTATTTTTTTATACATATGACATAATCAGAATCTTTAAGAATAGCAGATAAACCACACATTGTAAAATAATCGTATTTTAATACATCAGCACCATATTCCGCTAATAATTTCGTATCTTCATCTTTAATATCAAATTTATCAATTAACATTTGTTTTATATAGTCTTTAATTGTTAATAATTCTTCCCAACTAACAATATACATATGACGTTTTAAGAGAGGTTTCTTAGCTACGATGGTAAAAGCTTTTTCATCTATCACGTAATCTTCTTGTATATAACTTAATGGTCTCCAACCATTAATTAAATGAAAACAATTCCATCTTTTATGTTCATGACGAGCTAGATTTGTTAAGGCTAAATTATAATTAGTATAAATACTTACTAGTTTGATATAATCTTTAGTTAAAGTTGATAAATCTAAATAACGCTCAGTTTCATTAGACTTATTTCCTGTAGTAGTAATATTAACTAGTTGATAGTTTTCATCAAATAATTTTTTTTGATCAATTTCCCTATAATGTGCTAGCTTCTTGAAGTCATTTTTCTTAATAAGTTCTAAGCCAATTAATTGTAATTTTGTTCTGATATTTAGGGCATCCATTCTACTAGATTCTTTCATGAACTGTGAACAATTATTTTCCCACTCTAAATTATCCTTTTCATCATTAATACTATTTATTTTCTCTTTATTTTTTAATATTCTATAAGCTCTATCTACTCTTTTACCTAAAATATCAAACTCTTCACGGATGATATTATCATAAGTAAAGATACTTTTTTCTGAACCGATAAACTCTATCTCTACTTCTTCCTTTGATGTATTATGAGCTATCATATTTACATACTCACTTTTTTCTCGTACATGTATAAATATTTTAGCTTGATAAATAGTTTTATTATCTAAATTAATGTTTTTTATAAGTTTTTCTATTTCATAAGCACATCTAATACTAGATAAATCATCATCAAGAGCCACAAAAATACAATTAGATAGTGATAATTTATCCCTTAAGTATTTTTTAAAGGCTTCACTTTTTACATCAATATTAGATGAAAAAGCAATATCAGCATATTCTTTACCAATACTAGAATGTCTTATTCCAGGAGCTTCATTATCAAATTCACTTTCAATTTCACGAGCATTTTTATCAATTATATGTGCTTTATATTTAACATCCACTAAGGCATTATTGACAAATGTTTTTCGTAATAACTGTTTATTAGTTTCACCAAAACCAATAAAAAAATAAGATATATCAACACCACTTACTAAAGCTTTTTCTTTATCTAAAGTATAACGATTGTTAAGTAAATCTAATACTGTATATTTTTCAATAAAAGTTTTAGCATTTAAATCTGCTTTATTAAAGAAGGAAATACG
>DATCKO010000172.1:0-4083 GCA_036562215.1 Haloplasmataceae bacterium
GAATTTACTGATGATACAGCTTTAAGTGCTTCTATTCAGATGTATGGAGGACTTTGGTGTTATGAAGAAGGAACACTTACTAATAAATATTTTACATTAGCAAAAAGTAAACCTTCTCCATTATCAAGTAATTTTACTAAAGATTATTTTGCTAGTATTATTAATAGTTTAGAATGTGAGAATTTAAGTATAAAAGCGTTACTAGCTACAGAACAAAGAATACCTGGTTTAGGTAATGGAGTTTTACAAGATATATTGCTTAATGCGAAAGTTCATCCTAAACGAAAAGTTAAAACACTTACTGATGTAGAAAAAGTTAATATATATGACTCTATTATCAATACCCTAAATGAAATGGTATTACAGGGTGGAAGAGATACAGAATATAATTTATATGGTCAAAAGGGAAATTATAAAACACGTTTAAGTAAATTGACTGTTGATAAACCTTGTTCAGTATGTGGAGAATTAATTAAAAAAGAAGCATATTTGGGTGGAAGTATTTATTATTGTCCTCATTGTCAAAAATAATTTTCAGGAGTGATATAATGGATAGCATCAAAGAGCTATATAAAATAGGATTTGGTCCTTCAAGCTCACATACCATGGGTCCACATAAAGCCGCATTAAAGTTTATTGAAAAAACTAAAGATTTACCAGTAGAAAAGTATGTAGTAGAACTATATGGAAGTTTAGCAGCCACTGGCAAAGGACATTTAACAGATTGGATTATTAGGCAAACATTAGGTGAAAATAAAACGGAAATAGTCTTTAAACCAGAAGTTGTTTACGAGTATCATACTAATGGTATGAAGTTTATGGTGTTTGATAGTAATAATCAGGAATTATTTTCATACTTAGTGTTTTCTGTTGGTGGTGGTGATATTCGAGAACTAAATGAAGAACGAAAAAGTAAGGTTAATATATATAAATTAAATACAATGAATGATATATTAGAATGGTGTAGAGTTAACAATAAGAAACTCTATGAATATGTAGAATATTCTGAAGGAAAAGAAATTTGGGATTATCTAAAAGAAATTTGGCATGTTATGAAAAACTCAGTAGAAGAGGGCTTACAAAGAGAAGATATTATTCCAGGCATCTTACAATTTAAAAGAAGAGCCAAGATGTTTTATGAAAAATACTTAATTAGTAAAGATTTAACAACTTTAATATTTGCTTGTAGTGAAGCTGTTGCTGAACAAAATGCTTCTGGAAATAAAATTGTCACAGCACCAACCTGTGGTGCTAGTGGTACATTACCAGGGTTACTATATAGTTTACAACATTATTATGGTTATGATGATGATAAGATATTAAAAGCTTTAGCGATAGCCGGACTAATTGGAAATATCATAAAAGAGAATGGCTCTATTTCAGGAGCAGAAGCTGGTTGTCAAGCTGAAATTGGTACATCTTGCGCTATGGCTTCCGGTGCCTGTTGTTATTTATTAGGTGGAAATAATAATCAGATTGAATATGCAGCAGAGATAGGTTTAGAGCATCATTTAGGACTAACTTGTGACCCTGTGGAAGGACTAGTACAAGTACCTTGTATAGAACGTAACCCTATAGCCGCAAGACGGGCATATGATGCTTGTCAATATGCTTTATTAACCGATGGTCAGCATATCATCACATTAGATATGGCTATATCGACAATGATAGAGACTGGTAAAGACATCAATAGTAAATATCGGGAAACATCAACTGGTGGATTAGCTAAACACGCGAGAATTATTAGAAATTTAAAATAGTTCTTAAGGAAAGGATTTCTTTCCTTTTTTAATATTGATATAATTAGGAAGAATAAGATTTAGGAGGATATCTATGGAATTTAAATATTTATATAATCATGAAGATGATGCATATAATGCAAAGTTTAATAATGTCAGTATAAATAAAATAAAGCAATATTATAATATGTATCGAATTATATTGCTCATTTTTACAGTTATGTTTTTATCAATACTTATATTTATGATAGTAAAAGGAACTATTTGGTATAAAATATTGATTTTTGCTATAGGAATGATGTTACCTATATTGAATATATATTTAAAATTAAGACTTTTTTCAAAAGTAAATAATGTAATTAATTATCAGATGATTAAGGGTGAAGAGGAAGAAATAATAATTACAATATCTGATGATGGTATTATTGAAAAAGATTCATATAACAATGAAATTTTATATAAATGGAAAAATATTATGGAAGTTTTTATTAATGATAAATACATGGATATCATGATGAATAAAAGTAATCCTTTAATAATTCCTTTACGGGTTTTTAATAATGATAAAGAGTTAGATGAGTTTTTAGAGTTATTAACTAGTAAGATCAAGGATAAGCAAATATATAATATAAAGTAAAAAAGAAGGTGTTTTGATGAATGTACCTGTGGTAAAAAATGAAGTATATGATGTAGAAATTACTAGTATGACACATGAAGGTTTAGGTGTGGGTAAAGTAGATAATTTTCCCATTTTTATCAAAAATGCATTACCCGGGGAATCAATTTCTGTCAAAATAATCACAATTAAGAAAGATTATGCGATAGGAAAAATTATTAATATTTATAAAGAGAATAAATTTAGAGTAGAACCTAAATGTCCTATTTATAATCAATGTGGTGGATGTAATCTACAACATTTATCTTATTTAGGTCAATTAAAAATAAAAACCGATTTAGTAAAAGAAACCTTAAAAAGAATAGGTAAAATAGATGTAGTAGTACATGATTGTATTGGTATGGAAAATCCATGGAAGTATCGTAATAAAACCCAAGTACCATTTGGCTTAGATAATGATAAAGTAATAGCGGGATTTTATAAATATAATACTCATGAAATAATTGATATGACTAGTTGTGATATACAAGATGAAATAACAGATAAAATAATTAATTTTATAAAGCTTAATGCCCATAAATATCAATTAATTCCCTATAATGAAGAATTACATACTGGAAATTTACGTCATGTAATTGTTAGAAAAGGTTTTATCACAAATGAATATATGGTAACATTTGTCACAAAAGAAAATCCTATAAAAAATATAGAACTAATTATAAATGATTTAGTAAAAGAGTTTCCCAATATAAAATCAATTATTCAAAATATTAATCCTCATCGAACTAACACCATTATGGGAGATAAGCAAGTAGTATTATATGGTGAAGAATATATTTATGATTATATTGGTGATATAAAGTTTGCGATTTCTTCACGTTCATTTTATCAAGTAAATCCAATTCAAACAAAAAAACTATATGATAAAGTAAAGGAATATGCTAATTTAACTGGTAATGAAACAATTATTGATGCTTATTGTGGTATAGGTACTATTGGTTTATATTTATCAAAACAAGCTAAAGCCATTTATGGGGTTGAAGTAATTACTGATGCTGTTAAAGATGCAGAATTAAACGCCAAATTAAATAACTTTGATAATGCATATTACGAAGTTGGTAAGGCTGAAACAGTGATAAAAAAATGGCAAGATAATGATATTAAAGCTGATATCATAATAGTGGATCCACCAAGAAAAGGTTGTGAAAAGCTATTATTAGATACCATTATAGAAATGAAAATACCAAAAGTAATTTATGTATCATGTAATCCAGCGACTCTAGCTAGAGACTTAAATATTTTAAGTAATACATATAATATTTTAGAAGTTCAGCCTATTGATTTATTTCCACATACTATGCATGTGGAGTGTGTTGTATTGATGTCAAGAAAGTAGTAATTAGTAATAAAAATAAACATATATATAAGGGTTTTCTTACATGGAGTAAATCTAGTAGCTACAAAACTAGTACTACCATTGTTAAAAAAACCCTTTTTATAATATAGGGGAACATATCAATCGATTAATAAATTATTAGGGTTGGGTTGACAGGTTAGATAACATGGCTTTTTATGGGGGTTGAGTTGACAGTATGAATGTCAAATAATTGTTCAAAGAGTAAAGTTCAGAATTTATAAAAAGGGTTTCTATATTTAATTTCTAAAAGAGTTACTAGAAATATTGGCAAAAGTTTACAAAATAGAAATGGTTTATAGACATTTATATTG